>CAYROP010000007.1:6235-36360 GCA_964426075.1 uncultured Gammaproteobacteria bacterium
CTTTGGCTGCCCCTTTTTTGGCAAAAGCCTTAAGTTTGCCTTTGGCGCGGCCAGTGGAGAATTTTTGAGAAAAACTAAAGAATGATTTTTTAGGAATAAAATTGGTTGATCTGGTGATAGTTTGTCCTGCAATGCTTTGTGAGTAGTAGGTTCTTGAGAAACCGCCCATTCTCCAGGCTGAGCGTTTATTAGGATTTTGAAATTGGGGAATTTGTTCGTAAAGCTCTAGTTCGTCTGAGTAGTTTTTGAGAAGAATTGCTTGTCCGGCAGAAATAGACCCTCGTTCTTTTAGTTCTTTAGTGCTTCGAGCAAGGAAAGATTGCCTTTGCGGTGAAGGTTGAAGGGTTTCGGCTAAAAAATCTTCGTAACCCTCCTTTTGTCGTTTTGGGTTTGACATAAGGGAGGCAAAGGCGTGGTTTTCTGCAGCTTCGGCTTCAGCAGGGGCAACGGCCTGTTGTCCTTGAGCATAAATATTTACAGGTTGGAGAATTTCTCTACTTATTGTGTCGGTTACAAAACGAGGTGCAGCTTGAGTTAGAAGAGATTTGTCTTCGAGTTTGCTGTCTAGGTGTTTAAGTAGTGAATTAAAGCTTTGTTCTTGAGCATCGTCTAAGTTTTGAAGAAATCGTTCCGGTTGAAGAGGTATATTTTTTTCAAAATCATCAGCCGTAGAAGCCAGAACTTTTTGTGCAATGGTAGGTAAAAAAACTTGTTGGATTCCTGCCGAGACAATAAGTTTGTTTTGTGACGTATTTGTGCTTGGGTTGATTTTTAGTGCTGTGTCAACAGCGTGATCAATAATTTCTGTGTGGGTAATTGGCGCTTCTTTAGGGTCAGTGAGGGTATTAATTAATAAAATTTGTGATGCAACGTTCGCCTGGGAAACTGCAGGAAAATTGGTTTCTGAAGATTGATCAACGGCGACTAAAAACTCTTCAGACTTGATAAGTTTGTCGGCTTGCTTGGCGGTTTCTGGTTCTTTGGCGAGGGCTTCGTATATTTCGGAAGCAATTACAGGAGATAGTTCTTGATAGTCTGCGGTGTGGGTGGAATAAACGATATTAGTGGCGACTCTGTCTGAAATCTTGCCCACAAGTCGTTCTTGGTTGGCGGCGTCTATTTTTGCTTTAAAAATTGTGGCAGAAATTGCTGGGGAGAGGATTATTTGTTTTATTGAAGAGGCGACTTCCTTATGAGTGAGATTAACTGTGTCTTCGAGGTTTTTTACTGTAATATCTCTTTTTGTTTTAGTATCGGTTGAATTTGATTTGTTAGTTGGGGGTATATTTGGGATAGGAACTGGAAGGGTGATAGTTGGTGGTGGGGTTTTTGTGCTAGTTATTATTGGTTGTTGTATTGGTTGTGGTGAGCTGGGTAGGTTTTGACTGGTTTCTGGTTCAACTGGGGAAGGGGTGTTAATTTTGATGGTTTTTGGTAGCTCAATCGCAGGAGGAAGGTTTTCAGCGGCTTTTTCCTGGCGAATTTTTTGTATTACAGAATCGACTTCTTCAATTGTTGCTAGTCCGCTAGCAGGTAATTCAGTCTGGGTTTTATCGACCTTGGAAATAATAGGTGTGGCGGCCAGGTTTGTGATTTCAAGTTCCTTAAGATCGTTTTCGATTAAATTGGAAAAAATCTGTCTGAGAACAAGAATGTTTTGGCCAATATCTGCAATTTTGTATTGATCAGCAATGTTTTGGATCGAAATCAATGTTTGTTCATAATTTACTCCAGGAAAGAGATCTAAAAATTTTTCATTGAATTCTTTTTCGGTTGGGAATCGTGGTGGAAGATTATTTGTGGCGGATTTTTCAAAAAACTCTAGAGTCCAGTCAGCCAGTCGAAATTGTAATAATTGATCAAGTGCATTTTTTGGTTTGGAAATTGTTTCGGGTATGGTTGCCATGTTTTATTTACTAATAATAATCCTTGTGGTGTTAGATGAGCTATTTAGAGCCATCTTTGTCTAGCCTAAATGATTTCTTGTGAAGCGGAAGATAGTGGCACATTTGAGGTATTGGGATCTTGGTTTGGGGTAGTTGCGTTTTGCATTTCTAAGACCTCTTTTGGATTACTGGTAACGAGTTGGTGCTCTTCTGGTGAACCGACAACCATCATTGCAACATGTGAACTCCCAGCAAAAAACAAACCCTCACCCACATTTGCGGCCAATAATAGGTGTTTTTCTCCATCAGAGAGATAAAAGACTTCGGCAAGTTTGTCAATTGCTGCGGCCGATTGTTTAAGTAGTATTTGGATGCTTGAGTTGGTCACAATAGCCTTGCCGTATTCAGTACCAAGGAAATCCTCGACATCCTGAGTAATTGTGGTTAAGCCAAGGTAATATTTGCGGGCGCGCTTGGCGATTGAATACATAAAAGTTGCAGAGTCTGGGTACTGCATCATGTACCAAGCCTCATCGACAATAAGTATGCGTTTTTTGAGGTCGCGCTTCACTCTAGTCCAAATAAAATCGAGAATAATATACATAGCGATTGGGCGTAACTCAGCTTCTAGGTTTTTGATACTAAAAACTGTGAATGTATTGTGAATATCAAGATTGGAATATTGATCGAAAATTCCAACCAGCGAGCCTTTGACAAACTTTTCAATTCTTTCAGCTAAGGTTTTGGCTTGTGGTTCTTCCATGCCAATCAGTGCTTTATATAAATCTTCCATCAAAGGAGGCTGAAGGGTTTGGGTTTGCGGGTCAGCAGTAATACCTTTGTTTTTGTAAGCAAGCACTAAGGCTCGGTCAAGAATTGCGTCTTCGGTGGCTGAGAGTTGTCCCATAATGACTCTGAAAAGTCCGTGTAGTGAGAGGATTTTTAAATTTAATTCATTTTCACCTTCTTCGTAGACACCCGAGAGATCAAATGGGTTGATCTTGGTTTCTGAATTAAAGTCAAAACTAATATATTCTCCTCCGATGGCAGTACAAAGATTTTTGTACTCTTCTTCTGGGTCAATAATAATGACTTCGGTACCAAACATTAAATATCTTAAAGCTTCGAGTTTGGTCATATAAGATTTGCCGCCACCGGATTTAGCAAAAACAACAGTGTTGGCGTTTTCAAGCGAGAACCTGTCAAAAATAATTAAAGAGCCGTTGTGTCTATTAATGCCATACATAATTCCTTCGTTACTGGTTAAGGAGCTTGAAGTGAATGGAAAAGTTGTAGCAAGTGAAGTTGTGTCCATGTTTCTGGTGACGAGCAGTTTGTCGTGACCGTATGGGAGGGTAGTTTTGAAACCGTCCTCTTGCTGAAGGGTGGCGTGTTTAGAGATAACCAGAATTGAACCAAGAAGGCTTTCAACTTGTTTAGTGATATTTATTAGTTCCTCTTTTGAATCAGCTGGAATGGTGACATAAAGTCCGAATTGAAAAAACTTTTCGGCGCCTTTGGCTAGGTTTTGTTGGAAATTACGTGCGTCGTCTAGGGTAACTTCGAGACTAGGGTCGATAACCTTACCGCGTTGAATGTCTGTAGAGATAGTGGCTTCCATTTCGCCGATTTTGCGTTTCATATCTTGGAGTACGGCTTGAGCGTCAACTGGATAGTGAAACATTGAAATTTCGAGGGTGTGATTAAAGTTAATAAGCGGTGAAAGCCAGTTGGCTCCGACATATCTTGGGTATCCAATAACAAAAAGTGTTTTGAAATATGTTTCGCCGATCTTTATAAAATCAAAATCGACTTCAATTGCTGGTGGAGCAATAATATCTCTGACTGAGACTGTGCCTTGAGCAACAGCTTTGGCTTGAGCAGATACGAGTTGTGGGGCGTTTTGAGGGCTTTGGTCGGGATTTTTTTTACCAAATAGTTTCATGATTGTCCTCCGTTTCCTGATGGTGATTTTAAGGCATCTAATGCTTTTAATATATCTGGATCAATAGAGTTACTGTTAGTTAAATTGTTATTAAGGTTGGGTTGTGGAGCAATCGTTGTTGGTTGGGATTGAGGAGGGTTAACTCCAGCTTGAATGACGGGAGTTTGTGAAATTGGATCAGGAATTGGGGGTGGTTGTGGTGAGTTTATAGGAGATGTAGGCGGGGCAGGGTTTGGTGCATAGATCGTTTGTTGAGTGGCAGTTGCGGGTGGTGGTTGTACTTGTGGGGTGTACAAGGGTTGGGCTGGTGCAGGTTGAGATTCAATATTTTGTGGTTGAGGTTGAGTGGGAGATGCAATTGAAGCCGTGGTTTGGTTTTCTTCAACAATTGGAGCTGAAACTGCTGGTGAAACAATGGGTGATGTATATGAACCAGCTGATTCAGTTATTTTTTGTAGTCCAACCTCACTTGGGTTGTAGATATCAAAATAAAGTTCAATTAACTCCTGTGTTGTTAACTGTTTTGATTTGATGCCAATGTGGCCGAATTGTTGAATAAGATGATCGCGTTTGGGGTAAAGACTAGTTTTGACCATGTCAATAAAACCCTGAGTGTGAGTATTGTCTTTTTGGATATTTCCAAGAGCTGCACCTTTAACACCTAACTCAAGCGGATTGAATGGGATGACAACATAGAATTTTTTTTCTAGAACGTTATTTTGCTGAACAACGGTTTGTATAAATTGTCGGTACTGAAAAATTTGTCTTTTAATGTCGGGGTTGGCCTGATGTGTTTCTGCTTGAGTGATTAATTGTAGGTAATTACTGAGGTCGATTTTTTTGCTACGTACAACGATTTGGATGGTGAAATTTAAAGAATTAAGCAGCCCAGCATATGAATAAATAATTGAGTCTTGTTCGTCAACAGAGAGAAGTTCGAAGTTTATTGCTGCTGTTTGAATGATAATTGTGGCTGAGTTGTCTTTGAGGATAACAACGTCGTCGCGAATATCACTTATTTCTAGGTGTTCTTGAGTTGATGATTTGATCGGGGCAGATTTCATCTTAGTTTGTTAGGCTTTTGGCAGTTATAGCAAAAGGATCAAGCAGTTGTCCTTTGGCTTCGAACGCAATTGTATCAAAGTTTAAACCATCAAAATCTGTTTGAATTGTGTATTTTCCGTTAGCTAGAGGAGTAACAGAAATGAATTGTCCAAGGCCGTTGGTTTTGAAAGCGCGAACTGGTTTGCCTGAAGTGTCAAATACTGAAATTAAAGCCCCTTCGACTAGTTCGCCGTTACTGTTGTAAACAACCCCATTGGGAGTGTTGGGGTGTTCGGAAAGATTGATCTTTATTTCAGCCTTTGGAGCTTCCTTGGCCTGGGCAGTTTGATAGTTGAATGGTTGCACAACACCGCCGTGTTTCTGGTCGCTATTTTTTGTAGCCTCATCGGGTTTGGCAGGTTGCGCTGCTTGGTGGTTGCTAGTAGTGTGCCTGTTTAAGTTAGGACTTGGTGGTGGAGCAAAATCCTTAGAGTCTTTTTCCAGAATCTTCCCCGCCTTAACAGGTTCGAAGTCTTTAACTTTTTTGATTTCTTCTATTGCAATTCCACCAGCAATACTTCCCATTTGGATGGGTTTTTGTGGTTGAGATACAGGGGTTTCGAAGCGTTTTTTGAGTTCTTTGCTAATATCGAACTGTCTTTCTCCTAAGATAGGTAATCGGCTTTTGGAGAAGTCTGGCGGACGGGTTTTGAGTTTACGAATGCGTGTGTCGCCAATTCCTTGCATAAATTGAATTTGGTTTCCCGGGATTGCAATAACATTGCCGCCAAAATTGATATCCGAAGCGATTTGTGCAGCAATAGAGGTTTGACTGTTTACGGTTGAAAAATTACTGGATGGATGAGGTGAAATGACTGTTTTTTTGCCAACATTGGGAAGTAGGTGTTTTTGGAGTATATCAGGAGTTGAGGTGTTTATTCCTCCGTTTTCTGCAAGGCTTTTGTTTTTCTTGAAGTCTTCCCAAGCTTGAGAGAACTTTTCTTGTTCTTTTTGGATGCTGGCTTGTTGTCTAAGAATTTCTTGTTCTTTGGCTTTTATTTCAGCTTCTATTTGTTGTTGTGAGCGTAATATTTCGTCGAGCTCGGCGAGTTTTTGTTTGGATTGTTCGGTTGGAATTACTTGTTGGTTTTGTTGAGTTGCTTGATTGGTGGTTGTGTTTGGGGTGAAAGGTAGGACTTTAATTTCGCGGTTAGGATTGAGATTTGCTGGGGTGGTGGAATTTGGGTTGGTAGGAGCAGAATAAGCATCTGCTCCTTTGTTAATTATTGAGGCTTGTGGAGTTTGATTTTGTGGTTCGGTTAGTTTTTGGCTAAGTAGGTTGAGTTTTTTTTGTTTTTCTTCTTCAAGTTTTATTTTTGAAGCCTCTAAGGCTTTTTGCTTTTCTAGCAGAGCTAGTTCTTGAGCCTTGATTTCTTCCTCTTTTGCTTTGAGTTGAGCTGGTTTGGGGGCAGCCTGAGTGGTGGTTCTGGTGTTTTGTATGGGTTGTTGATACGGGGAAAAAGGGTTTTGGTTGATGCTTTGGTTTTGGGGTGGTGGAGCACTCGTGGCTTTTACGGTTGACTCAAGACTAGCAATTTGAGCTAAGAATTGGCTTTCTTTTTGGTCAAATGGGTTAACAACTGAAGAATGAGATTGCCTTGCAAGAAGGGTTTGAAGTTCTGATCGGCTGATTCTGGCTGGGGTGGTGGCGGTAGAAATTTGCTGGATTGGGGCCGGTTTAAGGAAATTGGCTTCGAGAAAATATGGGACATGGTTATCTTTAATCCAAATTCTTTGGGTGGGTCTGGTGATCGAGCGAAAAAAAGCCACGATCCATTTGTCTAATGGCCTTCCTTGTAGTGGAACGGCAGCAAAGATAATTCCTGATATTACAAAGAATCCGCCAATAATGTATGAAAATGTTTTTGGCAGTGGAGAAAAATAGAATATTGCTCCGATTATTCCGCCGATTGCGACGTAAATAAATTGGCGGATGGTAAATGGGCCGAATAGTTTGAACTCAAAAGTAGTGATATTTTGTGGTACTGGATGCTCTTCCATGGCAATTTTTACCTGCCAAAAAGGAAAAATTAACTATTAATAGGCAGGATCTGTTATTGATTTTGGATTGTAGCAGAAAAAAATATAGGTTGCAGTGAAAAAAGTTGCGTGAAATTTTTGAAGCTAATTTTTGAATATTTTTATCGGCTAAATAATACAACCTAAGCTTGTTTGTTTAAAATTATTTAAATAACTATGGGTTTGATATTTAAGGCTAAAAATGGTATAATGAGGTATAGTTAAATTATGCCAGATCAAGAAAGACACGTAATTAGTTTGGATGAGCAGGCAAGGGTTGAAAATCAACCTTTAGCTTCGACACAAGCTGAAAGACAATTGTTTGACATTATAGACAGAACAATGGGAGTTGAACACCAGACGAGAGATGAGCAGGTAGTACAAGAAGCGGATATACAACACCGAGCACAAATTGAATCCATTAGAGAATTGAACTCAATTGAGATTGAATTACAAAACGCTGACCCTGATGTTAGGCGGGCTCTTGAAGCAAGGCGAGATGAGTTAAAGGCAGAGTTAGAGTCGATGGTGGTCACTGAGAGAGAAAAAGAACGTTATCTTGATGCAAGTTTACGATTGTTTACAAGACTAGCGGTACAAAAAGATGCAGTACTAGCTAACTTAAAAGCATTTAGGGGTTTAACTCCAAATAAAAACGAGCTGATGAGCCCATTAAATGCATTCGTCGATAAGATTGAATCACTAAGAAAAGAAGGGGACGCAGGCACGCCGGAGCGGAGAGAGGCTGAGTTAAAAGCGGCCGCACTAGAATTCGAGCTTAGAAAAGCAAGAGATGAAGTTTTGGCGGCGATTGAAAATTACAATCCAGTTGAATCGCTTAAATTAAATGCGTTAACTGAGTTGGAATTAGCTGAAGACCAGCGGGTGGCAAGAGATAATCCTCAAATAAGAGAGTTATTAAAAATTTTAAATGATCCTGAGTTAAGTAGGAAATTTGGAAAGGAAGTTGAAGCTTTTAGAGACGAATATAATGCCTTGGTAAGAATTCATAATTTTGCTGTAGCCGGTAAAGGAAAAGGTGCGGTTGAAATAACAGCGGCTTTAGGTGAGCTTGATCAGGCAGCATTGGTGGAGCTTTTTGAGGCTGAGGAGTTAAGGAGAGACATTATTGATGCTTATATTGCTGATAGAAGGGTCTTTGATGAATTAGACGCGGCGATATTAGATCAAAAAGAAGCGGAAGTGAGGCTGGAAGAGGAGACAGTGTTAGGAAACAATAAACGTACTTTTAAAAGAGCTGAGGTTCCAGATCCTCGTGATCCAACAAAAATGATCGATTTGGAGACGCTTTATCGCACGACTAGTGATGAGGATCAAAAAAAGGCTTTGATAGCTGCCAACGAAGCTTTGTTGACCGAGGGATATAAACAAAAAAAGGCCTGGGAAGCTAAATATGTTGACGATGTTTTGAGAGATGAATTTTTTTCTCCTTCAGCGTTTGCGGCTTTTAGGGCGAGTGAAGGAGTACCAGCTTCGGTTTCGGATGCTGAAGTTCAGAAACTGATTGAAGCTAGTTTTGCATACAAATCCAGAAAGATTGTTTTGGGCCAGGAAATGGACAATATGATTGGTTTCCTTGAAACTACAATTGCACCGATGGTGGTGGAGCCAATTAGAGTGAAAGCTGCTGAGCCTCTAAAAAATGGCGAGACACAGGGATATATTTTTGCGGGCAAATACAAAGATAATATTTTGGTGAAGACCCGTTATCCTCAGGATGTGTTGGAGGCTGGTGGGAAGATAAATAGTCGTATTTTGGATATTACTAGTCCGATTTTTGAAAATGGATTTTATAAATATGGTGATCCAGGGTTTAAGCTGATGACTGAGACATTTGGTATGGAAAAACCGGCCGATCCGCAACAAGCTAGCGATGTGACCGATTGGCTAGAAAGATTTAAGACTGTTGATGCACTAAGGCAGATTCGTAATAATCCAGAGGTGGTAAACAAACTCAAAGATGATGTGTATAAAGATGCGGCTGCTGCTCAAGCGAACGAAATGTATGATAAGTTTGAGGCTTTTCAGAGGGAACCTAATGAGGAATCGGCAAAAGCTTTGATGGCAAGTTATTTTTCTAAAACACCTGAAGATAGACGTAATTTTAATATGCAGGTGATCGAAGCTCTGCTTAGATATAAGATGAAAATTAACGGGATCTATGCTTTTACAGATGTAAACGAGAGACAGAATTGGGGAGCAAGAAGGATTGAAGATTACATTAGTAAGGCTAGGGAAGCTGGGTTAATTGGTACAAGAGAAGAGAAAGAGTTAAAAAGAAGAGTTTTTAAGGGTAAAGAAATTAAGTTGGGTGGCATCAAAATTGCAACCATTCCAGCTTTAGGAAAAAAAGCAGAGATGGTTGGTGCTTGGACTAAAGAAGTTTTTGGACCAAAGAACTTAAAAAATACAGCCTTTAGTTGGATAAAGACTTTGTATCAAGAGAGTGCTAATCAGATTAAATCTGATTTGAAATAAGTTTCTAATTAAAATTTAAGGTCTTCTTCTGCTGAATGGATTGGCTGATCTTTGTGCGTTAGTTGAAGCCTGTTGTGGTGTAGTAGTGGGCCCTGCTGGTCCTGGTCTGCCTGGGTTGATTGGTGAAGAAGCACCTTCGGTGCGAGATAGTCTGTCATATCTTCTTTGAGAGCTCCAAGGATTGAAAGTGTTATTTAGTTTTTCACCCGCGAAATCACTGGTTCTGGCTTTGGCTCGAGTGGCTGCGCCATTGAAAGGTTGTCTGGCCATGCCTAATCCTGCGCCCGCAACGGCTCCAGCGGCACCGCCAATTGTTCCACCAATTCCACCACCTTTAACCTTAAATGCGTCTTGGGCGATTTTGGCTGCTGAAGGGACACCAAGTAAAATACCAATACCAATTAAAGATTTAAGAGCGTTAGCTCCTTCCTCATTAGTGAAACCACCAAGAAGAGGAGCATTCCAGCCTTCACCTTCGGTAATTGTGGCTTCGCCAGAGGTAATTCTACCCTCACCCACACCCATAAAGTAGGCTGCAAAAATAATCATAAGAATCGTAATTACAAAAGTTGCTAGTTGGGCGGCGATATTTCTAATCCAAGGGCCAAAGCCAGGCATACCTGGAATAACGCCAATTCCAATCATAAGCGGACCGAAGATGGTGTAGAAGAATACTTTGACGTATGCCATTAGCAACATAAAAAATATACGGAATGTCGCAACAAGCATCATTATTCCGATTACTGCAACAGCTAGAGCGGAAAGAATGCTTGAACTAAATTTTTCAATTAAATCGGGTAATCCGAAATTATCAATTGCGTCAGCTATTATGTCGTCGCTGCTGTGGAAAATACCTGAAATATTTTCTAGGAATAATTCTTTGAGCATAAAAGTAAAAACATTATTTTCATAATAGATAAAATTGGATCTTGCTTGTGCTACATTTTCGCTTGAGAGGATTTGGATCATGACGGCTATGAAAAAATTCATCAGATCGATCATTAATCCGACGATTGCGTAGGAGAAGGTAACAAGGATTAAGCTAATTACTATTTTTGGTAGAACTGCTTGGACTGAAGCAACGGAACTTGAACTTAGTCTTTGGCGAAAAATAATCATAAAGCCAATGACAATAAAGAAGATTACATAAAGAAGAAGTGTGAGATTGCGGAAGGTGGTCCAGAGAGCTTGAGTTGGTTTTAGAGCATCATATCCACTTTGAGCGGCTAGTGTTTCACCGGTTATTTTTGATTTGAGATCGGCTAGATATTGAACACCAGAAGCCGGTTCTTCGGTGTAAAGCATGGCAATGCTTTTCATTAAAAATGGTACTGCTGCACCAGTTCTACAGTTAGTTCCGCCGCCATTAATACATTCAAGTTCAGCTTCAGTTGATGGAAGACCTGTTATTTGGCGGTTAATGCCGAATGCTAAATTATCCATTAGGCCAAGATTGAATTTTTGCAAGTTAACATCATCTTCGTCGAGGGCGTTTTTGTACTGACAGATTGATTGTTGATAAGGTTGAACAGTATCGCCTATACCTGGATGAGGGTTGGAAATACCAGCGGGACTACCAGCTGGTGGAGGGGGAGATCCGGCAGCTTCCTCCTCACATCCAAATGGATCTTCGGCTTGGGCGAGAACTGGCGTGGAATTAAGGCTAAAAAAAACTGAGAAAAGGCTAAATATTATGATAATTGGCAGAACGATCTTAAGACGCATTGGTAGGCAAGTTATAGCTTATTTTATGCTTAATCATTAGGTATTTGCAAAGTTATTCTTTTCTAACCTCGATATCTTTGGGGGTGATGGTGCGTAGTATTATTTCTTTTGCAGTTTGAACACTGCCTAGGTAACCGGCCCAAACTTGATTGGATTGACCGAATCCTTTGAGTCTAGTCGATGCGGTATCGGAGAATTCTCCTTGGTTGTTTTTGTTCCAAAAATCACCTGGACCAAATAGTCGTAAACTACCAGACTTTTTACGTGCTAATGATTTCCATACAGAATCAACATAAGGGATGCGAGAGGAGAGAAGTGAGCCGTTTTTGGTGTATTGGACTGAATCAGCTGCTGTACCTGAGGCGTTATAAAGAATGATGTACTCTTCGCCTGGACCTTCACGACCTTCTGGTTTGGCTGGTTCGGGATTAAAGTCTATGGATTCTTTGATTGCATCTTGTTGAAGTGTGACTTGTTGAAGTAATTGGGATAATGCAGCAAGTCTGGCAACTGAAGGAACGCCTAGTAATAAGTCTCTACCAGGAACACAGGTTTCTGATTCATCATCACTGTTTGAGGTTGAAGAAATACAGCCTCTTGATGTCCAGTTTGTAACCAGGGGGAATTTTGCCCAATATCTGCCCCATGTTTCTGACCAAACTTTGGCTGTTACTCCTCCTTCAAGTCCTGGTGGAAGAGGTTTGCCCCAAGCGTCGTACAAATCTTTGACTGTGCGGTAATGTTGTCCGCAGTAGTCGCCGTATTCGGCAGTAGCTTCTTCAAGTTTGGTAGTGCCGGATTTTGATAATTGATAGACAGTCTCAATATATGTTTGTCGAAGTTTATCAATATTATTTTTGGGCAAGATTTTAATTAATGGGCCATTAAAGTTGTTAAGTTCGTTGTTATTAAATCTAGAAATATCTGCCTTGCGGTGTGAGTCGGTTTGAAATTTGCCCTCTAAATAGTTAGCCATTGATCTGGCAAAAGGTAAAACAGGTTTGTTGACTACAGCTGAAACACCGGAAGCATTAACGACAGCTCTTGATGGTTGGTATTCGTTTTCGGTTTTGCCTTCAAGCTCGTTCCAAGTAGGAGTAGTATAGGTTGGGTTGCTACCATTAGGTGGTTCTGGTTGATTACAAATTTTTGGTAGAACATACTGGGCGTGAGTGTATGGAGCAAATAGAGAAATTAAAATTGATAGTAAAAGAAATGAAGGGATATTAAAAGTGATTTTTTTGACTAGGGCAAGTTTTTTCATTGAGCAAACTTAACTACACTGCGTACCTTCAGGTGTGTAGTTGAGTAAATCGATACCTGTAACAAGCTCAAGAGATTTGAAGATTGCATAAATAAGTATGAGAACAACCACACCTATTAATGCTGTCATTATTGCACTTCTGGCAGAGGATGCTCCTTGAGGGTTGCCGAATGAAAATATGTATTTATAACCAGCATAAATAAGCATTGCAAAAAATCCAATTCCAGCTGCAGGAGCGATTATTTTGATAGCTTTGGCTACGATGTCTATTAGATCGCAAAGTTGGGATGGTTCTGTACTCTCATCGATAATTGGACCACCACCTCCGCCTGCTGCTGCAAACACCCCCTGATTAAGTACTAAAAATAAAATTAAATAAAATAAGGAAATTGCGAGAGATTTTTTGTTCATGACACTAGTTAATTAAATAATACCAGTAAATCAAATTTTAAACCCTAACAATATCGACCTGAAGAAGTATAAATACTTTCCAGGTCGATATTTAAAGAGACACTGTTTCCAATCTTTACTAAAGTGTTGGAATAGTGAAGTTGTCTCCGGTAATAATGCTGACTCCAAGAATGGTTTGGACAAGCATAATTAAGGCTAAGGCCAAAACTACAACCACCAACCCAACGAGTGCGTGAATTACTTGACTTCTGGCGGCTGCGACTTTTCCTGGGTCACCACTGGAAAGAATCCATTTGATACCACCGATTAATAGCCAGATAAAAGCAATAAGGAATGCAGCGAAAATGATCATTTGAATCACGAAGCTTAAGATCGCTCCTGGTTCTGAAACATTAACATTGTATGGATTAAGTTGAACCTCGTCTGCAAATGCGGCTGTAGAACTAGCGATAGTTCCGACAACTGAGGATGATACGGCAATTAACTTTTTTATAACGACTCACCCCCTTTCAAGGTTTTTAGAACGGAAGTTCTGGACTAGTAATAGAGCCTGCGTCTAGGCTGAATATGTTTTCAACAAGAGTCAAAATCGAGAAGGCCAAAATAATTACAATCAGACCAATTATTGCGTAGGTGATTTTTTTCTGTGCAGCGGCAGTTTTTGACGGTTCGCCATTACTGGTAATATAGCTAATACCGGCAAGTAATAGCCAGATAAAGGCTGCGATAAAACCTACGAACATGAGGATTTTTATTCCGAAGGTAATAATTTTTCCAACATCTGAAGCTTCAGTGGGGATTCCGGCTGGAGGACAAATTTCACCGAGTGGATTTTGGTCAGTACCTTGTGATCCGGTTGAACAGGCGGCAATAACATTAGCAGCTGAAATTGCAAGCATAATTAATATTCCAGGAAAGACAAAAATTGTTTGTTTAAGTGTGGATTTTATAGGTGTGAGCGACATTTTATAGGTTGGGATTGTTAATAAATAGTGCCTGTACTGTATACATTATCACAAAAGTTAGAATCAAAAGGACCATGCCGATGACTGCATAAGTAATTAAGCTTTTGGCGGCTGCAGTTTTGTTGGGATCACCACCTGAGGTGATAAACTTGATACCGCCGAGGATTAAAAATATAACAGTAAAAATTGCGCCCAGCCCAAAAATAATTGAAAGGAAAACAGTGCCAATATCGCCAACTGATTGAAAATTTTCAGCCGGTTGGAACTCTTCGTTGATATCAAGTCCGGTTAAAGAAATGAATCCTAGTAATGGTAATAAGTTGTTGGCAATTTTTTTAGGTGACATAAACGTTAAGAATTGATTGTGAAACAAAGGCGGTAATTGCCCAGGCGAGGCTAATGATAACTAGTCCAATGACGGAGTTGATAATCATAGATTTTCCGCCGGCAACGCTAGCTGGGTTACCACCACTAATAATTATCCGAAAGGCACCAATTGCAATTAAAATAATTGAGACTAGAAATGCGAATGGAAAGATAAAATAGACCATCGCATTACTGATAATTCCTCCAATTGAGCTGGCAGAACCGGTCTGGAATTCAGTGACTGGATTGCCAACCCCGGATTCTCCTAGTCTGATTGCAATATTTTTGGTTTCGTTTAGCATTATGGTGCGTAGATATCTGAGGTGGCTTCTATGCCTGGAAGGTTAAGAATATTGGCGCCGATTATTTCAAGGATGGTAACTGCAAATACAATAAATAATAGTCCAGAGATAGCTGAAATTATCATTTCTCTACCGGAGTTAATACCGCTTGGATTACCAGCTGAAGTGACAATTTTTACAGCTCCGAAGCCCGCAAGAATAAATGCTACGACAGCGGCAATAGATATTGAAACAGTTAAGATTGTGGTGACGGTTTGCCCGCCACTGTCTCCAACATCGAACTCTAAAACACCTCCGATATTGCAGGTTGGATCACAAGGAATTGTATTGTTCCATCCTGGTGTTCCATCGGAACCTTTAGCTAGATCTTCTAAGCATTGCTCTACTGTGGGGTATAGAGTAACTCCAATATGGTCACTGAGGTCGTTAGCAAGAAGACAGCGATCGCCATCTATAACCCAATAGGTAGGCTGGGCGTTGGCAATATTTACGGGCTGGATAAATGCAAAGAAGTAATTAAGTATTAGAAACAGTGCTAGTGTAAAAAATTTTGCGACGAGTTTGTTTTTGGGCATAGAAGGTATAATCTAACAATGACAAAGTTGCCTGCCTATCGTCAAGTTTTATCCCACTATTTGAGGCTATTACTAATAAGTCTTGTTGTTGTGGTGCAAATTATCACCTTATCGGTTGGTAATAATGCTATTGCACTGGACCTTAATAATAGTGATGAGATTGCAAAAGAAATTGAGAAATTGAGTAAGGATCTCAAGGCAAGTCAAGATGCGACAATACCACTCGAGCAAAAGTTAAAAAGTTTAACAGGGCAGATTACTTCGATTCAGACAAAAATAAATAAATACACAAGTGATATTAATTTGGCAGAAAAACAGATCAAGCAGAAAGAGGCTGATTTGGAGAAACAAAAAGCAATTTTAGCTGCAACTGTAAGAAGCTACTATATTCGTACTTTTGTTGATACGCCACTTTTGACACTACTATCTTCAGATAGTGCGACAGATGTGACTAGAGAGTTAACTTTTCGTAGTAAAACAACAGATAGGGATAAGAATCTAATAATGACGATAACGGCTGATATTACTGGACTGAAACAAGACAAGGAAGATTTGGCTAAAGAAAAAACCAAACTGGCTGGACTACAGACATCTTTGAATAAAGAAGCTGATTTTTATAAAAAAGAAGTAACAGGAGCAAAACAGTACCAGAGTAATTTGTCCAATCAGATTGCTTCATTAACAGCAAGACAAAACGAAATTATTGCCAGTAAAAGCGGAACTTTTACAACTGGTGTGGGGGATGTGCCACTTGCTGACGATCCAAATGCGAGTGTTAATTTTAGCCCCGAATTTTCTAAAGCGTTTGCAGCTTTTTCTTTTGGAGCTTACACACATAGAAAAGGTATGAGCCAATATGGAGCAAAAGGTAGAGCAGATTCTGGACAGAATTTTAAGACAATTCTTTCCAAATATTACGGTAAAGAGCCTAGTGGTAAAGACACAGGTGGAAACATTAAAGTTGCAGGACAGGGAGAAATTGATTTTGAAACAAAATATTTATATGGAATTGCTGAAATGCCTTCGTCTTTTCCAGAAGAAGCTTTAAAAGCACAAGCGGTGGCTGCTCGTTCATATGCATATCGATACAAAAAAGATGGACTTGAAATATGTACGACTGAAGCTTGTCAGGTGTTTAATAAATCAAAATCAGATAATCCGCCAGATAAATGGAAAAAAGCTGTTGATGACACAAAAGGACAAGTCATTGAGGATGTTGTTACATACTATTCGTCGACAACAGGTGGATATTCGACGACTTCTGGTTGGGACACTAGTTGTGGATCTAAAGATTGTTGGACAGGGGAAGCTTTTGAGAAAAAAGCAAATAGCCCTTGGTTTTATAAAGCTTGGTATACCGAAGGATATTCAATTAGTTCGGATAAGTGTGGAAGAAGTCATCCATGGTTAAATAACGAAGAATTCTCAGATATTTTGAATGGATATTTACTAATTAATAATAACCATCCTGACGCAGGCCGAGTAACACCGGTGTCATCTTGTTGGGGTGGATCGCCAATGTCTATGTCGGAACTAAGAGATAAGGCGGGTCAATATGGTGGAGCGTTTACTTCGGTTTCTGCAGTTTCTGTTAGTTATTCGAATGATGGATCAACGGCAAATGTAATTATTTCCAGTAATAGAGGAACTGACACAATATCTGGGTCGAAGTTTAAGGAAGCATTTAATTTGAGGGCGCCGGGCTGGATTTCAGTTAAATCCCCCTTATTCAATATTGAAGTTAAATAGTTTGGTGCGTAATTATCTTGATTTGGGGTAGAATTATCTCAATAATGTTTAATTCTTATTTTGAAAATCCTTCAGGAATATCTTTTGAAGGGCAAGAACCGGGGGAAAAAGTCATACTTTTTTTACGTCAACATTTCGTAGTTTTGATTAGTTGGTTTGTGGTGGTGTTTTTAATGTCTTTGGTCCCGTTTGTGTTCTTTGGGCTGGTTTCTTTTTTTGAGGTGGATATTACGACTGTTGTTTCTGGACCATATTGGATAGTTGCAACCTTATTATGGTTTTTGATCACTTTTGGGGTTTTGTTTGAAAAACTAGTAAGTTGGTTTAACAACACCTATATTTTGACCAACGAGAGAATAATTGATGTAGATTTTCATAATTTGTTATCAAAAAAGGTTTCTTATGCGCACCTAGATAATATTGAGGATGTTTCTCAGGCGGTAGGTGGAATTGCAAGACTGTTTTTTGACTATGGACATGTGCATATTCAAACCGCAGCAGAACAAAGAGAGTTTGACTTTCACTCTGTTCCACAACCAGCCAAAGTATCTTTGGCTATTCAAAAAGAGGCAAGACTTGAAAAAGCTGAACCAGAGGGGGTTATTCAATAATTTATGGACATATTTTTTAGTGGAGGATTATTTAGTTTTGAGACCTTGTTTAAGGCGTTTTTGGTTTTGGGGGCAGTTTTTTATTTAGTTTTTTCTTTACTTGTACTTAAACAAGTTAATGTGACAAATAGAACTGTGCAGAATAACGAAGGTGGAACATTTAAGTTTATTTCGATCTTAAATATTGGAGCTTCGGCGGCTGTACTACTGCTTATTCTTGGCCTTATTTTTACTGGGGCTTAGCCTTATTTTCGACCTGTAACATTGAGTATTGTGCCTAATTGTGGTATAATGCTGTCTATTGGGGATGTATTGCCTCGACGAAATAGCTCGTTAAAAACTGCAAGCCGAGTGATTCTAAATAACTCGCAAAATATTTTTAGAAAAAATAACTGTCAGCAAAATTTCTGACAAAGTAAACGGTTCTCTTGCAGGATTGTTTGCTCCTCGTCCGTCTGCTTACGCTTTTGCCTAAGTTAGGCCGATAAGGACTTTAAATGGTTTTTCTCCAACGGAACTATTTAGGGTACAACTTAGTTGGAGTCAAAGCGCTCATTTGCTAATTATCGAGTATGCGGAAAGATATTATTAATATCTCCTTAAAAAAGATATTTATAATTTAAATTAGATAGTTTTGATCCTTAACTTGTTAGTGAGATTTAGGGATCAGAATGATTTTTATAAACACTAACTACGCTTGTAGAAGTTTTTGTCGGAATATTATCGGACGCGGGTTCATAGCCCGCCATCTCCACCAAATTTAGTAATAAACTAAAACAAAAGAGCTGCCTAATTGGCAGTTTTTTTGTGTAATTTTTATGAATTTCCTCTTAGCTGATTTTTTGTTTCCTAAAAAATGTCTTGGGTGCTTAAAAAGTGGAAGTTATTTTTGCCAAAAATGCGTTAACAAGCAAGAAAAATACGAGAATCAAAGGTGTATAAAATGCCAACGGTTTAGCTTGGATGGATTAACTCATCCAAAGTGTAAAACGAATTATTTGCCTGAGGGTGTTTTTGTGATTTATCAATATAAAAACGCACTTAGAAGACTAATAAAAGAAATAAAATTTCGCAGATTAAGATCACTTAATGAAGAGTTGGTACAACTGTATGAAGGCCTAGATAAAAGACTTGTTGATTATTGGATAAAGAATCAGTTTGTCGTGACAAGTGTTCCCATTTCCAAGGTGAAATTAAATAAAAGAGGATTTAATCAAGCGGAATTATTAGCTAAAAAGTTTGCAGATATTTATGGGTTGGAATACCAAGATTTGTTAAAAAGAAAACGGGATACAAAAGCACAATTTGAGCTCTCTAGAAAAGAAAGGTTTAAAAATATTGCAGACTCTTTTGGGTTGAAAGTGAGGTTTAAAAAAGGATCTAATTTATTACTTATCGACGATGTTATTACAACTGGTGTGACTGTAACTGAGTGTGTAAAAGTCTTGAAAAGAAACCAGGCAGGTAGAGTTTGGGTTTTGGTGTTGGCTGGTTAAATTTTTAGAGCAAGAATACTGTTTTGGGTGAGCAGATAAATGGTTTGGTCTTTTTCTGAAACAGCAATATCGAGAACGTTTGCAATTTGGGGGTCTTGATATTGGAGTCTGTAGCCTCCCGTTTTACCGAAAGCGACGACTCTAGAATTGTCGGGGTCAAGTATATAGACGACGTCAGTTGATTCTGCATCGGAGTAGATTTTGGCTTTGGGTCCGATTTTTTTATCTAGTCCTGATGTAGGGAAACTGGTTCCTGAATCCGGCAGGAAGTTGTAGATATTTTCAGAACTAGTAAGGATCCAGATTGACCCGTCAATACTCATGTCGATTCCGTCGCTAATATCTCTTGAGATAGTATCTTTAATGTAGTTGGTTTTGGCAGAGAATGAGTTTTCGGTTGGAGTATATTTCCAAACTTGATTATTACCTTTATCAAGAACATAAACATTGCCTCCGAAAGAAGCAATTGATCCTACTCCGTTCCAGTTTTGGTCTTTTGGGTCAATAACGACTTCAGTTTTGTTATCGCCTGTAGTAGATTTGATGACGCCGACAGAATCTTTGTATGCAAAAGTTCGTCCAAGCGAACCTGCAACGAATTCTGCTCCTTTTACGGTTTCTCCTCCACCGACAATTTCTGTGCTTTTGCGATCAATATTTATTTGATACAGGGAGCCGTTTTGATTGTCTAGAACATTAAGTACCCTTCCGTCGAGGTCGAGGCTGTGGCCGGTTGCGGAGGTTTTTATCAGGTCCAGTTTGATGAACTCTGTAATAATGGCGTCTTTTACATTTAAAGTTTGGGAGATACTATCTTGGATCTTGGTCAGTAATATTTTGGCTGATTCGTTGTTAGGGGTGAGAGCAAGAATATTACTGACTTTGTTTTGAGCGGAAACAAGTTTGTTGCGTGCCAATGGAGGATTGGAAACTACAAGCGGTAAGGCTTGTTGATATTCGGTTTGAGCTTCAATAAGCAGTTCCTGACTCTGGAGATTTTTGGACTCCTGAGTAACACCGGTAAAGGCTAAAAATAACCTAATTGTGAGGATGGAGATGAAGATTATGGTGAGTAAGCCGTAAGTTTTTTTAGCTTTTCTGGGGTTACTGAAGATACTGCTTAGGCTGGGTTTTTTGACTCTAGATCGAAATTGAGTATTTTCAGAGGAAGTGGGTATAGGTTCTTCAATTAACTCTTCTAGTTCTTGATCTTTGTGTGGGGTGAGTATGTCCTCGTTAACATTTTCAAGATTGTCGTAGGTTATTTTTTGTTCGCTTTTGACCTCTGGGAGGGTAATGATTTTGCAAATACCAATTGTAGAGTTTTTGAGAACTTCAATATCAACCTCTTTTCTTAGATGAGCTTCAATGGTGTCACTATCTTTTAGGTCATGATGTTTAAGGGCGTTTTTGAGGACGGGGTGATAGTTACTAGTTAAGATGACGGAGTCGTTTTCTTGCCATATACCTGAAGATGAGCGAATAATGTGCGATTGAGCCTCAGATTCTGAATCCGGTAAGGGTGCATTTTGAACAATTGGAGCAAATACGGAGTGTCTCTTTAAATAAACTTGTCCAAGCCCATTGGTTAGAGCATAAATAGTTTGATCAATTACAGCTACTAGGCTTGAGTTGGGGTTATCGATGGTTGAAAGTCCATCGGAAAAAGCAGTTTTTAGGGCTTCAAGATTACCTAAGGAAATATTGGTTTTTAGGGAGTTGATAATGATTTCAAAAGCCTGAGCAGATTTTTCACTAATATTCTCCAGGTCGACTGATGACGAGAAGGAAAAAATTAAAAAAGCAGGTTGTCCGTTGTGCAGTTCTACTTCACGAAATACTACATCGCCGTTATTTGGTTTTTCATCGCCCGAAATTTTTATGGTGTGGGTTATGACAGAAATGTTTTTCACTATTTATCAGGGCAGGTTAATAAAAAATATTCTATTTATATTTTAGACCGTATTGACTTGGCAATGTCACGGTCTATTGCGGCTTTTTTTAAGCTAGCTCTTTTGTCGGCTAGTTTTTTGGGTTTGGCGAGTGCAATTTGAACCTTGACGAGATTATTTTTGAAATAAATTGCTAATGGAATAATAGAAATACTTTTTTGGGTGTTGTGTTGGGTGAGGTAGAGGATTTCTTTTTTGTGCATTAGTAGCTTGCGATCTCGGTCAGGGCTAATGTTAACTTGTGAGCCTTGAAAAGAAGGAATATGACAATTAATTAAGTAGAGTCCGTCGTTTAGGGTTTTGACATAGCTTTCTTGAAGATTGCATCTACCTAGACGAAGAGATTTAACTTCAGAGCCCGCAAGAGCAATACCTGCTTCAAAGGATTCGAGGATGAAATAATCATGGTAGGCTTTGCGGTTTGCAATACGCATAGAAATATTTTACCTGATAATGGGTAAGAAGATTATTTTTTGAGCTCGTATTTGGTTTTGTTAGCGTACTCGTTGCCGTTTCTGTCTAGTTGTCTTAGGGTGTTTTCGTCAACTTGAAGAAAGTATTTGGAAAGTTCTGGGTCGTCAGGTTCGATTTGAAAAATAGTTTTGCCGTCTTTGTCTATTTTTATGAGTTTACCTTGTCCAGAAAGAGGGCTTGTTTGGTTGATGTAGGTTTCGTTGGCGAAATATTTTACAGGTTCGTTTGTTTGTGAGTCGAAATAGAAAGTGATTGTTGTTTCAATACCTGGACAGTCAACACAGGGAAGAATGCCTGAAAATGGGCCAACTTCAGTTAGTGTTTGGGTTGTTTCTGTGGTTGTGCTAGTTGTTTGAGGTTTGCAGCCTGAAACAAAAACTAGACCGAGTATAAGACAAGGGATTAAGTATTTGAGTTTCATTGCGAAACTAATTATATTCGAAATTTTAGTCAAAATTATATAAGTGTAAAAAATGATTTTAACGATTACGCTCGTTTTTGACAAAAAGAAAGGTTCCAATAATCAGAAAAATTAAACCTCCTCCTAATACGACCGTTAAATTAATTAACGGGTTAAAAAGCACGGTTTTGGAATATTCTGGGTTGCCTAAATAATAGATACTTCTAAGTAGATCAACTGCATAAGTCATTGGTGAAAGACGGGAGGCAATTAATATTGGTAGTGGAAGATTAGAAATAGGGTTAAAAACACCAGCTAAAAAGAATTGAGGGAAAAGTATAAACGGGAATATTTGGTTAGCTGCTCTTTGATTGCTAAGACTAGACATTATCATTACACCAAAAGCTCCAGCAAAAAACGAAACAGCAAATATAAAAGGGATAAGTCTAATTAGGGCCGGAATATCCAGAGGAATACCCATAACAAAACCAAAAATTAAAACACCAATTACTTGAACGATAGAAATTAATGTTTCACCAAGGATTTTGCCGAGCAAAATTGAGTAGCGTGAGATTGGGGCAATGAACATCTCTTGAGCAAAGTCGTTTTGGCGATCTTCGACTAGAGAAATAATTCCCGAAGCTGTTGATTGAAATAAGGTTTGGGCAATCACACCAACGAACACAAAGACTAAAAAGTTAAATCCAAGATTGTCGCCAATGTTGGCTTGCAAGCTTGTACCTAGAACGCCAATAAAAATTACAGGAAAAATAAGGCTTGCCAGAATTCTTGGCCTGTCTCTGAATAGTTTAGAAACATCTCTAAAGGCAATGGTGATTACGGCGTTAAGATTGTGCATTTTTGGTAATGATTTCTACATAAGCATCTTCTAGAGACGGGTTGTGGATTTCGAGAAATGTAAGAGGGTTTTTAATTTTTTGAATGATTTCTTGACCGGTTGATTGGTTATTGATTGGAATTTTGAATGGACCGGTGCCTTCAAATTTGATTTTGTGGCTTGTTAGTTCTTTAGACAACTTGGTGCGATCTTTGGCGTCTAAAGTAATATATTTTTTGATTAAAGTTTCCTTTATTTCTGCTGGTGTTCCTTTGGTGGTGATTTTGCCTTGATCGATAATACAGATAAAATCAGAGTTTTCTGCTTCTTCTAAATAATGAGTGGTCAAAAAAATAGTTATATCTTCTTTTTTGCGGATGTCTTGGAGGTATTTCCATAGGTTTTGACGACTGACTGGGTCTAGTCCTGTAGTAGGTTCGTCAAGAAATAGAACTTTTGGTTGATGCATAAGAGATCTAATTATTTCTAGTTTGCGCTTCATTCCTCCGGAGAGTGTTTTGACGGGTTTATTAATGTCTTTCTCTAGGCCGACTACCTTGGCAAGCTTAGTTACTCTTTTTTTGTACTCACTGGGCATTAGCGAGTATGTGGGCATAAACGTGTAAAGGTTATAAAGACTTGCATGGAAACGAATGTTTTCTTCGGCAGTTAAGTTGAGGTCGAGGGATGGATTTTGAAAAATAACGCCGATTTCTTGACGAACTTTTTCTGGTTGTTTTTCGACATCAAAACCGGCGATCGTTACTTCGCCTTCAGTTTTGGAAAGAATTGTTGTGAGGATAGAAATTGCGGTTGTTTTGCCAGCACCATTTGGACCGAGCAGTGAAAAGAAAGAACCTTCTTCAACGTAAAAAGAGATATCGTCGACGGCGTTGGTTTTGGCCTTTTTGTATTTTTTTACGAGGTTTTTGACTTCGATTATGTGATTAGTTTTATTTTTTTGGGTTTTCATTTTTGTTTTTATGCGGAGAGAGGGGGATTCGAACCCCCGATACGCTTACGCGTAAACCTGCTTTCCAAGCAAGCGCCATAGGCCTCTAGGCGACCTCTCCAAGTGTGGTATTTTAGCAGAGGCTAACTCAAACCTGAACCACCAGATAAAAATGAGCTGATATAATCTAGCTTATGCCCACCAAGTCTAAGTCAAAATCAAAAAAAGGCGATCAATTACTTAAAAAAGCTTTTAGTATTCCCGATTATCAAAATTTAGACAGAAATCTTACAAAGGAAGAAATTCTTGCCCTCAAGTCCGATGTCATAAAAAGTAAGTCTTTACTTAGTTGGAAGGCCTATTCTCGTGTCTACAAGAAACGAACAAAAATGTACTATATAAATATTGCAATAATTGTCTTTTTGCTTGGCTTAATAGCAATAACTATTCAAGAACCAATTGTTGCAATGCTGATTCTTTCACTTGGATTTGTTGCTTATGTTTTGGCATACATTGAGCCTTCGATTGTAGAAAATAGAATAACAAGATTAGGAATAGTCAGTGGGGGTAGTGCTTTTTTGTGGGCAGAGCTTGGTAGTTTTTGGTTCTCTCAAAGAAACAAACAAACTATCCTAAATATCACACAAAACAAACTAAGACCTGCATTAGTCTTGATTATTAATGAGTCAGATAAAGATAAAATAGTTGATATTTTGTCGGAGCAGTTGGAATATCGAAGAGACTATAAAGGTTTTATAGTCGACAAAATGGCCGATACGCTTGTTGAAAAAGTTCCTTTAGAGTAAAATTCCCCTCGTTCTTTCGAAATCAAGCGCTCGTAGCTCAGTGGATTAGAGTATCAGATTGCGGATCTGAGGGTCGCAGGTTCGAATCCTGCCGGGCGCACACATCATAAATTTTGCTAAAATCCCGTTCCTTAGCTAAAAAATATATAATTTGATTTTGTACAAGCTCTGCTTGACAAAATTTTCTTATTAAGGAAAAGGAATACCAAGGAAAAACCCTTGGTTTGTCCTTGGAGTAACATGGAGGGGTCGCATAGTGGACTAGTGCGGTCGTCTTGAAAACGACTAAGGGTTTACGCCCTTCGAGAGTTCGAATCTCTCCCCCTCCGCCAAGGTTTTTGTGGGTGTACAATTGGTTTATTATGTTGTTTCAGGTCGTGGGTACTGATAATTTTCTAGAGAAATTTTTTTATAGAGAGGCGGTGAGTGGGTAAATGTTTGTAACAGAAATAAACTATTTGGCGATGGTTGTGGCTGGGCTTGTGACTTATGCAATTGGAGCTGTGTGGTATTCCCCGGTACTGTTTATGAACGAATGGATGAAAGTAGCGGGTTTGGATAAAAAGAAAAATACCAAAGTTGCTCAATCTCAAATGGTCAGAATGTACGCTCTTGGTTTAATAGCCAATATGATTGCGGCCTTTGTTTTGGCAAGATTATTGGTTTGGACTAGAGCAGGGGATGATTTGGTTGGAGCACTAAAAATTGGTGGTTGGGTATGGCTCGGTTTTATTGCGGTTTGGATGATTAACAGCTGGTTGTATGAAAGCAAACCAATTAAGTATTTTGTAATTAATTCTGGATATGCATTAGTTACAGTTCTTGTCGGAGCTACAATTCTTACAATCTGGAGATAATTTAGATAAAAAAAGACAGGCAGACTTTTAACGCCTGCCTTTTTTTTGGACGATTTCAGATTTTGTTTATAAAAAAAGATGGTAGGTGTTTAATATAAATATATGTTTGTTAAAGTGTTATTGATGGGTTTGGTGTTATTGATAATTTCAGGGTTTTTTAAAGAAATACCATTAGTGGGTGGAGGGGGTAATTCGTGGTGGAATTATTTGTTCCCTGATTGGCAGATTCAAGTGTTCTCTTCTATAGATCCTTTGTGTAATTCCATTTTAGGCGGTGTTTATGAACGCGGTATACCTTTTCCATTTATTAATATATGGACGATATGTGGTATTGCGTTTTATGTCATGCCGTTCCATTTGGTTTTAAATTTAGTAGTTTATATGGTTTTTGGTTGGGTAATTTTGATGAGCTTTAAAAAGATTACAGGTAAATAATTAGGATTTTTTGACGATGAACCAAAGCCAATTATTATTGTTGGTTTCGGAGGAGGTGAAATCGAGTATTGAGAATCCGTTTTTGGTTAAAATTTTTGTAAATTCCTCTTTCGTATAAAAGGAGAAAAATCGACTAAAAGTTTTATTTTGATCTGTAATTCTTGATTTTTCTACAACTTGAACTTGTTCTCCTGTTCCTTCTTTAAGACTAATGAATCCAATTCCATTTTTGGCTATATATTTGTTTATTTGAGTAAGAGCCAAGTCGATTTTGGTTTTGGGGATATGAAGAAGAACCGCGCTTGCCCAGAAACCGTCGAATTTTGTACCTTGTGGAAAATTGAGGTCATAAACACTTAGTGGTAAAAATTTATGGTTGGGTAAAGATTTTTGACACATTCGAATAAATGACTTAGTAATATCCGTACCTGTGTAGTTGAAGCCTTCGTCAATTAATCTTTTGGCGTCGTAACCAGTTCCACACCCTATTTCTAAAATAGTACCTTTAGATAAATATTTTTTGAAAAACTTAATTTCATCATCCTGAAAAGTTAGATTTGTGGTTGGTTTGTGCCAACTGTCTGCATTTTGTTCGTAATAATTAAGTGTTAGTTTTTCTTCGTTGGTGAGTTTTTGCATATATGTTGGGTTGGGCTATATTATATGCGAGACCCTTATGGAGGGGTCGCATAAGAACCTCAAGTTAAAACTTGAGAACCTTGTTCGACTCTTACAATAGAATAGATAAACTAAGGAGGGGTCGCATAGTGGACTAGTGCGGCAGTTTCGAAAACTGCTGAAGGGATTTTTCCTTTCCGAGAGTTCGAATCTCTCCCCCTCCGCCAATTTGTTATAAGGTTGAGAATTGTAGGCGGAGGATTTTTATTTGAATTTGGGATACATACAGATAGTTATTTTTAGTAGGCCGTTTTTATGATGTAGAATGCAGGAGTGTTTGATGGAGAATTAATAGTTTCTATTATTTCGTATTGCGAGATTGGATTATTGTGAATATATTCATAAGGAACTACGAACAACTGTTTAATTCCAGGCTTGTAGCTATCATTTGGAAGCCCTACTAAACACTTCTGACAGTCGTTTGGGGCATAAAATTTAAAAAATATTTCTGGTTGATTAAACTCTGGGGCCATTATTAGTTCATCATAGAATTTTTGATTAGTTGAAAAATAGTTGATTATTTCTTTCGCTCCATATTGCCATCCCCAAAACCCCCATGAATTTTTTGGATAAACTTGAAAATAGAATTTTAAAAAAAATACAAAATTTAATAAAACCGCAAAGAGCAACAGTGCCATTATTAGTTTCTGGGGTGCTACTTTTTTAAAGATGTTGATAATTGTTAAAAATCCAATTGATATAAAAATTGCAAATAATGGAGCGCCAATAATTGATCGAGAGGTAAATGGTGGTTCGAATGTGATTGCTCCAGCAAGTGGGTATATTGTTAGCCAGAGAATTAATATTTTGGAACTGGTTTTTTTGTACTTTAAAAAAATGCTTAATATTCCTAGATAAAGAAAAGGAATAGTAATTCCTAAAAGTGGAGTAAGGCCGTTCGTGAAGTGTCTTAAAATTGGAGTATTTTCTCCAAACAGTAAATATTTTGGCGTCAACTGGGTAAAGTAGTTTTTTAAAATTAAAGTAAATGTATCTAGCGGTGAAAGTTTTTGTGATAAAACAGAAACCATATTAAATCTTGCTAATCCGGCTTCAGAAAAAAAACTAAATATTAATGGTAAGGCTATTACTAAAAACAGCAGTAATCCTGTGATTGTTAATAGTTTGTTTCTGATTAGTTTTTTATAAAAAATAATTAGGCATCCGAGTATTAACAAAGGAATAATTATTCTTGATGGGAAATATGAATAAAGTGTAATTGCTCCAGAAATGAAAGAAGGAATGATGATTTTTTTGTTGTTGTTTTGGGATTTGATAAACAAATAAATAGTTAAACAGGTTAATCCAAGGTAGGTGTTAAGTTCAAATCCTGTTCGGTTGTAATGAATAAGCCATGGCATTGTGCTGGAAAAAAATGCAGTCAAAATTGAAACTTTTTTACCAAATAACTCTTTCGCAATAAGACTAATAAAGATTACTGTAATTATTCCGAATAGTACCGATAACAGTCTAATGCTGAATTCATTCAGACCAAATATTGCAACAATTGGAATAGTTAGGTAGATTGCAACTGGAGTTTTAAATTCACCGAAAGATTCGAAGAATATCGGGAATTTTTTGTGATATTCGTCGGTTTGTTGATTGAGTAATGTGTAAGCGTTGTATCCAATTGAGGCTTCGTCACAGAAAAACCCTGACGGGTTGTCTGATAGTTGAAACAGTCTGATTGGAACGGCTATAAAGATAATTACGGATAACAGGATTATCCAGTATTTTTTTGATGCAGATGTCATTCGTATGGGGTTATAAGGTTGAGAATTGTAGACGGAGGAATTTTTCCCTGAAGTCTTGCGAGCGAGCAAAAAGCAGTTTGACTTTTTGGGTTGAGTAACTGATTCGAGCTTTGGTTATATTATTAATTTGTTGACCGTCGGCCATAAATGCGACTGGTCTTCTATCGGTGTCGAGAGCGGTTAAAGTCACGACCGAGTTGTGAGAGAGCTGAGCGCTGCGCCAATTATGAAAAAGAGCTGGGCAAATACCAGTAAGCACTAAATGTTTGCTATCGATGGGTAGGATTTTGCCACCCGCGGAAGCGTTGTAAGAGGTTGAACCGGCTGGGGTCGAGACAATCGCACCATCACAGACTAGTTTTTCAAATCTGATTTTGTCGTTAACAGCTATTTCTATCCGGCAAGTTTGGGGAGTGGCTCGTTCAAAATAAAAGTCGTTAAAGGCAAGAGTGGTGCGGAGTTTTTTGTTGCCATTAAATAATACGGCTTTTAGTAGTCGGTTTTCGACAGTGTCAAAATCACCACTAATTATTTCATCAACGACATCTTCTTTGGCTTCGTTGAGTAAGAATCCAAGATGGCCAAAATTAAAACCGACAAATGGAATATGTAGGGGATAGTATTTTTTGATTGCGGTAAGCATTGTGCCATCGCCACCGAGTACAAGAATAAAATCAGCTTTTTGATCAGTGTCGACTATTTCCAGTTTGGATTTTATTTTTTTGATTAGCGTAGAAGATGTAGGTAAACCTTTTCTTGAAACAAGGATGGTTTTTAGCATAGAGATATTTTAGTACGAAATTAAGAAAAAAGCCGACTTACACTCTTTATGGAAAGTCGGCTTTGTGGTCGATGACTACTTGGGCGCGGTGAGCGTTTTGACAGCTTCGCGCATGGCGATGTCGATATAGATCGAGATGTTGGGGTCGCCGTCGTGGGCGGTTCCTGGGCAGGGGATGTTGAGCCAATCATCCCAGCGGATGTAGCCGCCTTGTTTGGCTGCGGCAGCGCCGTACTGAGCGAAAAGGAAGTGTGTTGCATCTTCCTCACTCATTTCAGGAGTCGTGACTCCGAATGCAGCGCTTAGCTCGTCTGTGGTGAGAACCGTTTCGCCCGTGGACTTGGCGTGAGGAGTTTGAACGACTCTCCATTCGACAAGCCAGCGGTCAGTTCCAAGCTCGTCAGGTTGGCTGATGGTGAGTCTGGCCGCACTACCACGGATGATGAGGACTCGACGACTTGCGTCGAAGCTTGAGACGCGCATTTTGAATCCGTGATGGTGGAACCACACAGGGCGACCCATCTTTATTGCAGGATGGGTTCTGGTAAGTGTTGAGGTTTGCGACAAGTGTGACCGCCTTTTTTTTTGTGTAGTCTGTGCTGTTAGAGTGCGAGGCGGAGAATACACTTATTTTGAAGCTATGTCAATCATTAATTATCCTATAATATTTGATTTTTGAGGCTAAATTTGATATAATTAGGGTTAATAGCACTTTTAGAAGGAGTTGACGGTTTGAGTAGCGATCATTTGATCCAGTTTGGCGTTGCGGAAGTAGCTCACGCTGACGGGAGCCGACTGTTGTACGAATGCAATTTTCGTGATTGTTCGGTTCAAATCATCGACGTGGCGACGGAGATTCCGCTTGCCAATCACTACCACAAACTCAAAGACGAGACATTTGTTCTTATCGAGGGTGGAGGGGTGTTCTGCGGAGTGGCCGTTGATGAATACGGCAACCGGCAGGGAGAAGTCCAGCCCAAGCGACTACTTGAAGGAGCAGTTGTGAAGGTTCCGGCTTTTTTCGCTCACACCTTCATTCTTACGGCTGGTAGTCGATTGGTTTGCTTTTCTAGCAAACCTTTTGATCCAGCAAATCCAGATTTGCACCCCCATCAGCTAGTCTGATGTTAGGATCGCAAAAGTCTTGTGCCTCTGATTAATTTCGGGGGCATTTTTTTTTGGGAAAATTGGCGGTCGTTTCTGGACGAAGTTCGAACATTTTTTGAGGAAAATCCTGAAAACTAATTTGGACTCGGCGGGGCAAACTATTTTTCTGGGGGA
>CAYROP010000008.1:0-33226 GCA_964426075.1 uncultured Gammaproteobacteria bacterium
GTTACCGCCTCGTGAAAGTGCGGATCAAACTCGGTTAGGCCAAGTTCGATTTTTATCTCCTGCAGACCTTCATCTTCAAAAACCTTGCGGAATTGAGTAATAACCATATCAAGCCCTGGGTCCTTGAGATGGTTTTGGGCAGTTAGCAGGTTATCGAAAACTTCAAGAAATTTGTAAAGAATTACGGAGCCAGAAAATTCTAATATCTGCTCTTTTTCTCTTTCGACTCTTTTTTGAAGATTTTGATAATCGGCTAAAGCACGATGATAAGATTCTTTGTAATCAAGATTGGCTTCAACCTCATTGAGGCTTGGAAGTATTTCGGGGTCAATTTTGGTTTTGGTTTTTTTTGTTTTCATATTTTTTGTTTGATGTTTGGTTATGCTAACTGAACTGGGTAACTAATTACCAGTTACGGGAAACCTCATTAAGGAGGGATCCAAAATAACGCAAAGTTGGAATGACGGTTTGGTATGGTAGACGACAAGGTCCAACTACGCCGATATATCCTTCACGTCCATTACCTGAGGTGTACTTAGTAAAAGCAAATCCACAAGGGGCGAATTCCGACAAAGCTAGCTCGTCACCAAAAACAACATGAACTACCTCATCGCCGTAGGTTCTACCAAAGACATCGTTTAATAATTCATAACGATCGATAAGCCCCAAAACTGCCTTGGTCAAATCGATATCGTAGAATTCTGGTTTGTCTAAGATGTTAGACATACCTGCTGCGTAAACATCACCTGTAGCACTGGTAGCTAGAGCCAAAGTATTAGTCTGCTCGGCAAGTGCACGAGTAGCCTGACGCATTAGTTTGTCATATTCAAACCTTTGATCCCAAAGACTTTCTTTGATACTAACCTCGTCCCGAACGGAGAGGTTTTTTTCTTCCATTAACTGGTTAATGTACAACTTGATGGCTTGTGAGGTTGGAACACGTCCAGCGGACGTATGAGGCTGAACAAGATAACCCACCTTAGTTAAAGTAGCCATTTCGTTTCGAATAGTTGCGGGCGAAACACCAAGCCCTGCAATTTTTTCGATTGATTCTGAACCAACTGGTTCAGCTGTATCAATGTAGCGCTCTACGATTGATCGTAGGAGTTTGCGCTGGCGGTCTGTAAGATCCGTCATAAATTGTTAGTAACACAAGTTTCAGTCTGCGAAAACTTGTATTAGCACTAATGTACTACAAGTGCTAAATTGTGTCAATACTTATGTATAAATAGCGAAAATTTGAGGTTTTCTTCTAAAGATACAAGGGATTTAATTATTTTATTAAAAGATAATTTTTATATTTCCTTCTTCTCTTTTTGCTGAGTGGCGTAAGAATAAAACTCGGCCACTCATCAAGGTGAATTTTCTGACCTAGAAAAAGACTGTTTGTTTATATAGATTTTTAGTTTAAAGAATATCCGAAAATTCAAACCCGTTCAGAAGAAAATACGGATGAAGAAAGGAAAAAAGAGCAAGAAAAAGCCCCGAGGTTAGTCGGGGCGGTCGTGGGTGAGGCTTTCTCCAGTGAAAATCGTGTACACGAATCCCAACAGAAGATGCACAAGCGAAAACGACAGCCACATGAAGACAGTGGTAAGCAAGGATGTAATCCAAAATGTTTTCCACAGTCCATATGGCAGTTTGTCATCGAATGAGTAGATAGCCCCTATTGTCAGCCCAACAGCAAACGCAACTGCGGGAATAAGAATTAGGGCGAATCCGTGAAGGTATTTGCGCAAGCAGATACCGATAAGTAGCGGTGCTGCAAGGGGTGAAATTGTCCAGATGAGTCTGGCCAAGTAGCCCTGTTCTGGCTCAAAAGTTTTGAGTCCCAGATAGAATCCGGCTTCAGCAAAGACTGCTGCAATTAGCGTCATATAAATGACGAACAAAACTAGACGTAATTGAGTCAACTCCGCCCTCTTTTTTGGTTTTGAAGGAACTTAAGTGTGGAATTGTAGCTATTAAATAAAAAATTGGCAAGAAAAAGCCCTCCATTTTTTGGGGAGGGCTAAGGAACGGCACGAAGGCGTGTGCTACTTGACGATGATGTGGAAGAAGTACTTGCCGGCCGAGTCAGGATCATCTGCCTGCTCTTCGACTTCTTCGAGCTCTTCACGAGTTGTGAAGGCTTCACGTGGGCTGTCAGCGACCCAGACACTGGCCGTGAAATCGACCTTGCCTGGAACGATGACATAGACTTTGATTGGCACCTTGTTCTCGAATCCGCCGTAGTACGAGAAGTACCAGTGGGGCGAACCGCTTGCCGCCTCGTATCGGATGAGGTTGGCCTCGAAGGGCACGCCAACCCGATGGGCGTCGGCGATCTGGGCGAGGGTCAAAGAGCTCGACACATAGTGACCAGGCGCCAAGACGCGGGTTGCGACCATGGACAAGGAAACACCTACCTTTGTAATGTTCTTTCCTTAATTATACCTCTTTTGAGGCTAAATGTCAAGTACTATGGGTCTAAATAATAGTTATTTTAAATCGGATTATTTTAATTTCACTATTCACTTCAGCTCTTTGGCTTGCTAGCGTCGAGCACCTTGTTTTGCCGACGCAAAACAAAAGGCGTTCATAGTGAAATATTGGACTTGTTAGTTTGCTCAAGAGCAAACTGAGAAAAAAGAAAATTGAGGAGGTAGGGAAAAAGATCAAGAAAATGCCCTCCTTTTTAGGGGAGGGCTGGGGATGGAAATCGCGTATCACACGATTTGTCCGTTGTGGCGAGTTGCGAGTCGGTTGCGAACAACTTCGTACTGAGTTATCAGTTTGTCGTCGACACCGCCTTCGTTACGCAGGTTGCCTCGCTGGTAACTGACTGGGAGCACTTCCGCGGCTTCCTCGCCGACGAAGTTGAGTGCAGCAAGTAGTCTAGCTGCGGCATCGCGGTAAGCGAGGAAGATTGTGGCGATTGCCTGGTAGTACGAATCAAGGATGGCCACGAGAGCCTGATCCTCTTCGGCAGCCAGAGCTCTTTTCTGCTCGAGAAGTTCTTCGAACCGCGGGATGTCGAAGTTCTCTTTTTGGGCAAACAAAGCTTCGGTTGCCTCGGTAATGGGTTTGCATCGAGTATAGAACTCGCCGATGATGATATCGATTTTTTGCCCGTAGTTACCCCACTCAGACACGGCCTCTTTGTAGGCTTCTTTCGTTGTGAAGTAGTCTACCAAAGCATAGCCGAGCCACATTCGTGGATTCTGAATCAAGCTAATTACTCCTTTTCTACCACGAGGTTTTGGCTGAGAGTACTCTGCCAATGATTTTACGTGGTGTGGCGGACAAACCTCTAGCCTGTTGAGCTAGATGTCTGCGAAGGCTGATGGAGGCGTACTCGTTTACGATCGAGTGGGTTTTGCCATCGCGTATTGCTCGGAGAAGATGTCCAGCTGTATGGCCGTCGAAGTAAGTGACAGTTGAGCCGACATGCTCGAGGAAATGTGCGTCTGACGAGCCTATCTCAGGCAAATGCCAGCCTGAGCGGTTGAACTGCCTAACGAGCGGATCGCGGGCACGACCAGCGGGTGTGGGATTGCCGACTTCGACGCCATCCAGATAGACCTGTGGATCAGAAGAGTTTTGGATTCTCCTGATCGTTTCGGAGCTGAAACTGAGCGGAACTCTGGCCATCGGATGGGCTGGGATTGCCAGCCCTCCTCGCTGGTGGATAAACCTGATGGTATCTTCAGCTGAAGCCAGAAGTGGAGGTTGGTCGGTGATGCCTAGCGCAATAAGGTGACCGTGGCGAGTAGTGATTTCTACACCACAGATAACCTTAAAGCGATAGACACCGCGTTCTCTTTCTGAGACGGCTTGGATACCGCCTCTTATGTCGTCGTGTTCCGTGACAGCAATGACATCAAGTTTGGTGCGCTCCTGAACATGGTCAAAGAGCTCGCCGAGACTGAAGGTGCCATCACTGGACTTGGTGTGAATGTGCAGATCAGCTAGACCCACCAATCTCCCCTTTTGAGCAGAAATCGCTCGATTTTTTGCGGAGTGATGTCGCTGTCAGAAAAGCCTAGGCCTTTGACAATGAAGAGTCCTTGAGCGCTGGTTAGCAGTGTGAGCTGTTGGGAGATGTCGAGTTGACACCTTTCCAGCTCGGCAAGAAACGCGGGATTGGCGAGTCTTACAACCGCGAGTTCTGCTTTGGTAACGCCGCAACTGTGTTTGACGCAAGTTGCAACAGCCTCAAGGATGCCGAGATGGTGTTCGGTGTGGGTAAGACCTTTGCGACAGCGCTCCCAATAGACAGCCTGACCGAAAAGTCTTGCTTGCTGATGGATGATGTTGAGATCGACTGATGGGGTGAAAAATGGCGCTACTTCGGCCATAGCTCTTGCTGCTACAGCTTCGAACTCGGCGAGAATGTCTTCAGACACAAGTTCTCCCTTCTTAACTTAAGGTGCTAAGGAGTTAACTAAATTTAGGATTTTAGCCCATTGCAAAGCTGAAAACAAATTATTTGCGAAGGAGAGCGGTAAAAACTTCCTGCGAGATCTGAATATTACCAATACTTTTGAGTCTTTTTTTACCTTTTTTCTGTTTATCAAGAAGTTTATTTTTGCGTGTGACATCTCCACCGTATAGTTTGGCGGTGACATCTTTGCGAAAGGCCGGCACAGTTTCTCTGGCAATTATTTTGCCTCCAACTATGGCCTGAATCGGTAAAGAAAATTGCTGGCGAGGTAAGACTTCTTTGAGTTTTAGTGCTGTAGCGCGACCGGAACTTTCAGCTTTGGAACTAGGAACGATTTGAGCAAGGGCGTCTAGAGGGTCATTGTTAATGTAGATTTCTAGTTTACTAACAACGACTGGCTCGTAGCTAGTGACTTCGAAATTAAGCGAGGCATAGCCTTGTGTACGACTTTTGAGTTCATCATAAAAATCGGTAATTATTTCGGAAAGCGGGATTTTGTAAGTGGCTTTTATCTGATCCGCAAGATTTTCCACTGCTAGTTGGACTCCCCTTTTGGTGTGGATAAGTTCGCCAATTGGACCGAGATAAAGAGACGGGGCAATTATTTCGACCGTGGCGATAGGCTCAAGAATCTCCATAGTTGAGGCTGGAAGTTGAGAAGTTTTGGATATTTCTGTGCCATCTATTAATTTGTAATTAACCGAAGGAGCGGTTGCAATAAGGTCAAGATTGTATTCACGACTAAGGCGTTCAATAGTTATTTCAGAATGCAGAAGTCCAAGAAAACCACAGCGAAAACCCTGACCAAGTGAGGGTGAAGATTCGGCTGAATATTCGAGCGCGTAATCGTTAAGCTTGAGTTTACCCATTGCTTCTCTAAGCGGTAAAAAATCCGAAGGGTCGATTGGATAGAGTGAAAGATAAACAACCGGAAAAGCTGGTTTGTAACCTGGAAGGGCTTCCGGAGATTGATTTTTGTGGGTAATTGTGTCACCGACACGCGCGTTTTCGATGGTTTTGAGGGCGGTAACGAAAAAACCTACTTCACCGGAAGAGAGGGTTTCTACTTCTTTGGTGAGTGGTGTGAGTTTGTAAATCGAAAGGATTTCGGTATCCGCATTTGTGGCTAGAAATTTGATCTTGTCGCCTTTTTTGAACTCACCATCAACGACTTTGACGGCGGTAACTACACCTTTGTAAAGATCGTAAAGAGAATCAAAGACTAGAGCGCGATTAGTATCGGATTGAGTCGAAGTTGGAGGTGGAACTCTCTTAATTATTTCTTCAATAAGCTTAATCACATTTGTACCTGTTTTGGCAGAAACCTGAAGGATTTCCTTATCCAAAAATCCTAAACCTTGTAGCTCTCTAATTGTTCTATCTACTTCGGCACCCGGAGCATCGATTTTGTTAATCACGGGAATGATTGTCAGATTCTCGTCTAGAGCGTGATTAAGGTTGGCAATTGTTTGGGCTTGAACTCCTTTGGTTGCATCGACTAGAAGAACGGCACCTTCGCAGGCTGATAAAGAACGAGAAACCTCGTAACTAAAATCTACATGACCTGGGGTATCAATAAGATTAAGTAAATAATCGGTATTATTAAGCGTGTAATGGAGCGAGATAGCCTTGAGTTTGATCGTGATTCCCCGCTCTTTTTCTAGATCCATGGAATCAAGTAGTTGCTTATTGTCCACACTAGTATTGACCGCGTGTGTGATCTCAAGAATACGATCGGCTAGAGTTGATTTGCCGTGGTCAATGTGGGCAATAATGGCAAAATTACGAATGTTTAACATAAAAATATAAGTTGATTGACTCTTATTTTACTTAAGAGTGGCGCTATTCTAGCAGGAAATGTGCTTTTTGTGCGTGGTTTATGGATATGGGACATAAGCGCAATACAAGAGGAGGGTTTTGATTTGGGAAGTGAGAAGGAATAGAATCTAACTTTAGACGAAGCTAAAACAGAGGAGTATGGTTCTTTGGCTAACAAAAACTTCATCAAGTTGTACAGCAACGGCTCGCTAGAATGTTTGGCGGTAGAAGATGAACTAAGGAAACAAGGCCGAGAATTCGTGGTCATAGCAGCTGTGGAAACGACTGAACGGCCTCTACCAAGAACGGAAATGTTGTACTTCACCTTCTACGGGTACAACAACATTCGACGGTATCTGCTGCCTGAACTACCAGCCAGTTACGAACTCTCAGCGGTTTCGTAAAATCCTTGCGCCACCTTAAATAAGTGGCGCTTTTTTAAATACTACGAGATTTTTTGGTCAGCTGAACTTGGAGTAGCGTCGTCAATTAGTGTAGTAATTACGCCAGTTTGTGGTGTTTCTTTTCTAATGGTCGAACGGATTTTTCTGGCAAGCGACCAGAATAGACGAATCTCTTCGACACGAAAAATATGAGTTAAAAACAGGTAAACAGTAAATCCAGCCATGGTTGAAATGCCGGTAAGAATTATTAGATTAATTGTTTTGGTAGTGTCAAAAATAAGCTGGTCAAGAAGTTTGATTGGAATATACAAACTCAGCGCCATAAAAAACCCTGCGGCGAATATTTTGAATGCAGGCAGAATTAATTCACGACGAGAGAATTTACCGACTTTGCGATCAAGAAAAATAATTAACAAAGTAAGATTAATAATTGCAGCAATCGAACCGGATAATCCCAAGGCCCAGACTGGAAGAACTAATATTTTGACAAAGACTAGACTTAAAATAATATTTGTCCCAACAGAAATTAATCCAATTTTTAATGGTGTTACTGTGTCGTGAAATGCATAAAAAGCCCGGACTATTAAAAGAAGAACGCTTTGGGCGGCTATTCCAAAAGAAAGAGCGGCAAGTGTTCTTCCTGTTAATACGGTTGCGGGCCAGTCGAACTCGCTGGCACCAAAAATTAGTCGGACTAAAGGGATTCTCAAAACAATTAGACAGATTGCGGCTGGAACGACCAAAAAAAGCATTTGATGCATTGAGGTGAGGATTGTTTTTTTGAAAGCTTCGATATTGTTTTTGGCATATTCTAATGAAAGTGCTGGGAGTGCAGCTTGGGCGATTGTGGCACCAAAAAGTCCAATCGGAACAACATACAAGTGGCTTGCAAAGTTAAACGCAACAACGCTTTTGGCGGAAATAATTGAGGCAAGAGCAATGTCGACAGTTTCGTTTATTTGTGAAGCAAACATTCCGACACTTCTAGGCAGGCCGAGACGGAGAAGTTTGATTAGGCTAGGTTCTTTGAAATTAAGAACAAACTGATAATTAAATCCTGAAGCATAAATAGCTGGAACTTGAATCAAAAAATGCATTACAGCACCCAAAACCACACCGATGGCCGGCCCATAAATACCAAGGTTATTGGAAAGCAGTACTGCTCCCAAAATAATACCTAGATTATAAAAAACCGGAGCTAGAGCGGGAATCAAAAACCTTTGACTTGATTGCAAAATGCCGGTAAAAAAACTCGAGACAGCTAAAAATATCTGTGAAATTATCATTACCCTTGTTAGATTGACCAAGGTGGCGTGTTGAGCCGGATCGGCAACTAATCCAGGAGCGATTAAGGCAACAAGTGATTCAACAAAAATAAAACAAATTAAGGAGATGGCAACAAAGAACAAGAACGCGATGTTGATAATATTACTAACGGTATTCCAAAGTTTTTTAGCCTCTTGTTTTTGAGATAGATCAGTAAAAATCGGAATAAAAGAAACGGTAATTGTGCCAAATATCAATACCTGAAAAATAAAATCTGGTAGCCTAAAGGCTGCTAAATAAGCTGCTAAGTCCGGACCGGAACCAAAGTATGCGGCCAATAATCGGTCTCTAACCAAACCTAACACACGTGATGCCAGAGAAAGCCCCATGATAAGGAAGGCTGCTGAAAGAATAGTTTTTTGCTTACGAAAAAGAAATTGCTGAGCAACGCTTAGTGGTTTTGATGGAGATTTGGCTATGTGTGTTGCAGAATTAGCTGGTTTTGGCATTTATTTGTGTTGGGTATTTATTATTTAGACGGCAAGATTGTATAGAAGCACTAGAATTAAGTATATAGCTTGCGTTTTGACAGCCTCAAGTGCTAGAATTGCGCAGCTTTGGTGAGAGAAATTTGTATAATAGTAATCTGAAGCTAAAAAAATATAATAGGAAGATGCCTTTTTATAGGTGCTCGCAAAAATCTATTCAGATTTTATGCTACGCCCTTTTATCGGCATACATTAAAAAAAATATAATAGGAAGATGCCGATAATTAAGTCAGCGATTAAAAAAATGCGTCAGGACAAGGTCCGAACCGCAAGAAACGCAAAAGTAAAATCAAACATTAAAAGAGTTTTGAAGAATGTCCGAAAGGATGTCGCTAATGCAAAGCTTGGATCAGAAGCTTTTTCAACTCTCGACCGGGCCAGTAAAAAAGGATTTATTTCTAAGAGAAAGGCTTCAAGGCTTAAATCGAGAATGGCAAAAGCTGCTTCAAAAGTTAGCAGTGAGTCTGCTACAAAAGAAGTTGTTAAAACAACCAAAGGTACTGTAAAAAAATCCAAATAATATACTTAAAATCGTTTTTTAGAGGTTGCTAAAAGTCTCTTGCTTTGGTAAATTTACCCTATGAGAAAGTTAACTGCCTTGCCACTTGCGGCTGCAACATATTTAACCCAAGTATCTGGCGCATTTGCGGCTGGAACAACTCCAGCTAAGGTAGCTACCCCCTCTTCTTCCACAGCTAGTTCAACTTTGCCGAACACCGGCGTTTTTGAACCAACAATATTGGTTTTTGTAGCTGCTGTGGGATTGTTGTTTGTTGGGGCGTACTACATGAATCGCGCTTTTTCGAAATAGATATTATTTTCCTATTTTTTGGGAACAGAATTGGTGAGTAACTGGAATAATAATTTTGGTTGCTTGCTTTTTTTGTGGAAAAATTAATTAGACGTAGTTGGAGTTGGAGTCGGATAAAGCGTGTCTTGTATAAACTTGTGAATTTGATCTAGACTTCCTGAGGTAGGTATTAAAACATATTGGAGACCATAAGTGTTTGATATTGGTGGATTAACAAGCAGAGGATAGTCCCCATCGGTCGAGATAACTGTAGAGGATATTTGTCCGGCTCTGGCCTGTTGAAATAACTCAAAAAAATCTGGGAATTCTGAGGGGGAAATGTTGGTGTCAATTGACTGACTGAAGGCGTTATAGAGTGAAAGAATTTTGGTCGGATTAAAAACCCCTTCAAGTGAGAATATTTTGTCTTTAACGGCACTGATCACTTTTTCTTGACGCTTGGAGCGGGCAAAGTCTGAGTTTTCATCATTTGTACCCTTTCGGGATCGGACATATTTGAGTGCTGTTTGACCGTCCATGTGTGTTAGCCCTGCCTCAAAGTGCAGGTGTTCGTATCGACATTTGAAGGGGTCTGGTTCATCAGCAACAACTTGATTGCTAGAATCAAGAAGTTTGACTCTTCCAACTCCATCATCTCCAATAACAGTCTCATATTTTAGACCACACATATTTTTTTCCTCGCCTGAGATTGGATACATGTAATCATCGAAGGTTTGGTCGACAATAATATCAACTCCACCAAGTTCGTCGATGGCTCTGGTAAAACCATTAAAGTCGAGTCGCACAACATAATGAATAGGAACACCTAATATTTCACTGACGGCGTCTGAGGCTTGAGTGATACCTTGAGTTTTACTTTTTTCGACACCAAAAGCATACGCGGTGTTAATCTTGGCTTTTATGGAATCGACCCAAAAATCTCTGGGGATAGAAATAAGATTAGTATTTGTGGTGTTCTGATTATAAGAAGCGAGAATGAGTGTGTCGGTAAGATTGGGACCGTCGTGACCTTCACCCCCAGTACCGAGAATAAGAATATTAGTTCTTCCTCGGTCGTTAATAATATTAGGGCCTGGTTTGATAATGGGACTATTAAGAATGTTTTGTGTGGCGCTCCTTAAGTGGGGAATAAAAATTGACGCAAGTGCCAAAACAAAAAACCCAATTAATATTAGTCCGATTATTTTAAGCTTGCGTGAAGATTTAGAAATGTTTTTATTAAAATGGTGATCAGTGGGTGCACTGGTAATCTTCCCCTTTTTTTTAATAGGGGCTGAATTAAGATTTTGCATTATTTACAGAGACTGATTATCTGGTTAAATAAATTAATATCTGTAGAGGATTTACCAACCAAAGCACCATCAATAATCTCGTCATCAAAAAAATCCTTAATGTTTTCGACGGTGACACTGCCACCATAAAGTACGATCTGACAGTCAGTTGTTTCTTTTATGGATTTAATTTTTTCTGATGCCTCTTTTGAGAGTAAAGGCTTGGAACCTGGATTGGTTGAGATAGATTCTTCTGGCTCAAACGCTAAAATCAAATCCGAATAATCTCCTAAGTTTTCAGATGTGAGCTCGGAATAATTACCGCAAACAATCGGTTGAATATTCTGTTCTCTAAGATTTTCAATTTTTACCCTAATATCTTCGATAGTAACACCAAAAAGCCTGCGAGTTTCAGAGTGTCCAACTAGTGAATATTTTGCTAATCCTTGGATAATTTCGGCTGGAACCTGCCCGGTAAAAGCACCAATGGGCTTGACTGATACATCTTGAGCACCAAAAGAAATATTGCCTGGAATTGGCAAATTTGCAATAGCTCCAAGCACAGGAAAACTTGGACAAACAACGATTTCTAATGATGAATCAGTGATATTTGAGAACCAGTCATTTGCCTGATCAACAGTAAGGTTGGCCTTCCAGTTGGCAACGAGCATGAAATTTTTCATAATTTTCAGACGAGACTATCTGAAAGAAATTTGTCAAATTTGTCAGGAGTAGTTGCACCTAAATGACGAACAACTTCAACGTCGTCTTTAAGGATAATGTAGGTTGGTATTGAAGCAACTTGATATTTAATAGAATCGTCAGGATTTTCATCAACATTTATCTCGACGAATTCTATCTTCCCATCGTATTTTTTCTTCATATCTTCAATAATAGGATGCATTAGTTTGCACGGACCACACCACTCGGCCCAAAAATCAAGGAGTTTAATCATATTTTTAAAAAACTTAGAATACTTCTATATGGATAATAAGGAAATTTTAGCAGGTCTAAATACAGCTCAACAAGAAGCGGTTGAAAAAACTGATGGACCAGTATTGGTTTTGGCGGGCGCCGGAAGCGGCAAAACTAAAGTTTTGACACAAAAGCTTTGTTATATTTTGGCAAATCATTTGGCTTATCCATCAGAAATACTGATGGTAACTTTTACAAACAAGGCGGCCTCTGAAATGAAAGAGAGAGTTGTTAAATTGTTGGGAGAAAATTCTGAATTACCATTTATGGGGACTTTTCATTCATATGGTGCAAGGTTTTTGAGAATTGAAGGACAACACTTGGGACTATCTTCAAATTTTGTAATTTATGACGAAAAAGACAGTGTTGATCTAATTGGTACTGTAATGGATGAGTTAAATATTGGCACTAAAACTACTAAACCTCAGGCAATTAAATACAATATTAGTAGTGCAAAAAATGAGATGGTTTCAGCCAAAGAATATTTAGGGTATGCCAAAGGGTATTTTCAAGAGACGGTTGCAAAAGTCTATTTAGCATACGAACAAAAAATGCAAGAAGTGAATGCGGTCGATTTTGACGATCTGCTAAAAAAAGTTGTTGACTTGTTAAAAACAAATTCTGAACTAAAAGAAAAATATTCTAATAGATATAAATATGTTTTGGTGGATGAATATCAAGACGTGAATGCGGCTCAGTACCAACTGACTAAGATACTGTCTAGTAAACATGGAAATATTACAGTTGTCGGCGACGCGTCACAGGCAATTTATGCTTTTCGGGGGGCTGATTTTCGAAATATTGTTAATTTTGAAAAGGATTTTAAGGATGTGGAGGTCATAAATTTGGAAGAAAATTACAGGTCAACAAATACAATTTTGTCTGCGGCTAATACTGTAATTTCACAAAACAGAAGCCATCCAGTATTAAAGCTTTGGACTAAAAATGGCCAAGGTGAACTAATCAGACTTATTCAGGCTCCTGATGAGCAGGCGGAGGGAAATATTATTACTTCAGTTATTATTAACTCCGGAAGAGACTACAAGGACTTTGTAATCCTTTATCGAACGAATGCTCAATCGAGATCAATCGAAGAGTCTTTGATAAAAAGTGGTGTGCCATATAACCTCGTTGGTGGGGTTAGGTTTTATGACCGAAAAGAAATAAAGGATGTATTGGCATATATGAGGGTAATTGCCAATGAAAAAGACTTGATCGCAAGAGAAAGAGTTGTGAAATTAGGTAAAAGAAAATATCAGCAATTTATTCTAAGAGTTGGTGAAATAGATAAAGCGTCTCCTCCATCAGAAGTATTATCGTCTGTGTTGGAAATAAGCGACTATCTATCAAGATTTGATGAAAAAGATCCAGAAGAAGCAGGAAGAGTTGAAAATATTCGCGAGCTTTCTTCGGTGGCAGAAAAGTTTGATAACTTGGATGAGTTTTTGGAAAATGTGGCACTTATGGAATCGGGGGCTGATATGAGAAAAAACGGAGAAAATACTTCTGAGGTGACACTTATGACAATTCATTCTGCAAAAGGCCTGGAGTTCCCTGTTGTTTTTATGACAGGAATGGAAGAAGGATTATTCCCCCACTCAAGGTCTTTAATTGACCCGGCACAACTTGAGGAAGAAAGAAGGCTTTGCTACGTGGGGATGACGAGAGCAAAAGAGGTATTGTTTTTGACTTATACTTCAAATCGACTATATTTTGGGGTAAGAGGAAGCAGCGTTCCTTCTCGTTTCCTTGGAGATTTGCCGGAAGAGTTGGTTAAAAATCTATCATAATTAAAAAAAGTTTAGAATAGAAAAAATGATTAGAATTGCACAGCCAAAAGACAAAAAAAAATTTAACGAGGCAGCAAACCATGTTATGCAGAGTTGGGAATGGGGTGAGTTTAGGGAAAAAACTGGTAATAAGGTTTTTAGAATAATTGAGGAAAATGAAAAAAAATGGAATGTTTTTTCATTTACTGTACATGCTGTTCCTAAAACTAAATTCAATATTGGTTATATGCCAAAATCAATTTGGCCAAGAGAAAAAGTTTTGAACTTTTTGGAAGGTTTAGCTAAAAAAGAAAATATTGTTTTTATAAAAATTGAACCAGATATTGAGACTGATAAATTTAAACTTAAAAAAACTGGGGTAAAAGTCGTAAAAAGTCAGAAAGATATTTTTGCAAAAAGTACATTTTTGGTCGATTTAACAAAACCCGAAGAGGACTTATTTCGAAACCTTAATCAAAAAACAAGGTATAACGTTCGGGTAGCGCAAAAAAATAATATTGTGATTGAAGTTAGTGAAAGCATTGGAGATTTTGTAAAACTACAAAGAGAAACAGCTAAAAGAAATGGATTTTATTTACATCCTGATTCGTATTACAAAACGGTTTTTGAATTGTTTAGTGAAAAAAAGATGGCCAAAATAATTAGTGCAAAATATAAAGGAAAAATTTTGACTTCTTGGATGCTGTTTATATTTAAAGATGTTTGGTATTACCCTTACGGAGGATCAAGCTCCGAACACCGCAATTTGATGCATTCGAATTTGGTCGCTTGGGAAGCAATAAAACTAGCAAAACGGGAAGGCGGAAAGGTATTTGATATGTGGGGAGCACTGGGCAAAAATCCGAACGAAAAAGATCCTTGGTATGGGTTTCATCGTTTTAAGTCCGGATACGGAGGAAGACTTATTGAGTACCCAGGGGCTTACGATGTGGTATTTAACGAAAAATATTATTTACTTTTAACATTGATTGATAAACTGCGCTGGTTTTACTTAAAATTTAGAAGATAATTCCATGTTGGATTTTCTTGCTTATTTTGGTTACTTTTGTCTGGTTGCGGTCTTAGCTTTTTTTGTACCAGGTGATTTACTGGTCGGTAAATTAAAAATTAAAATATGGTCTAGGATTGTGCTAAGTTTTATGGTCGGCATGGTTTTGTGGAGTTTGTTAGGCCTGCTTTTCGGATATTTAAACTTAAGGTTTTTGTTTTATCTATATTTGTTTTTTGCCCTTTTTTGGTGGATCAAAAAAAATAAGGGTAAATTTAAAAAATTTAAAAAATTAGATTTCAATAAGATAGACTATTTTTTAATTGTTCTTTTAGTTTTGGGTACATTAACTCAATTGATAAGTGTTGGTTTTATGGGAATAAGATATACGGACGGAATGTACTTTTGTTGTGTGGTTCCGGATAGTTTGTACCATCTTGGACTTACAAATGAATTAGTTAAAAATTTTCCACCTTACGAGCCCGGTATGAGTGGTGTTCTGGTAAAAAATTATCATCTTTTATTTAACTTGACCGTAGCAGATCTGGTTAGGATCTTCAAATTACCTCTTATCGAAACACAGACTCAATATTTTGCTTTTTTATTATCAATAGGGATTGGAGCAGGCGCATGGGTCTTTGGTGAGCTTGTAAATATTGGAAAGGGTTTTGTTAGGTGGTTGGTATTTTTTGTTTATTTTGCTGGAGATATTTTGTACTTGTTTATGTTGGTTCTTGGTAAGGGTTTAAATTTTGATGTGAGAATTTTACATGACAGTACAAAATTGTGGGGGAGCCCACCAAGAGTGATTGCATTGGTTTTGCTGTTTGGGGGTTTAAGTTTATTGGTTTATTGGATCAAAAAGAAAAACACATTCGCATTGTGGCTTTCGGTTTTAGTAATGGCAAGCTTAGTTGGATATAAAGTCTATGATGGAATCTTTGCGGCTCTTGGGTTAGGGTTTTTGGGAATATTTTTAGTTGCAAAAAAAAGATGGCGTGAGGTTTGGGCACTGATGTTCTTCTTGCTACTGACAGCAATAATATACCTACCATTTAACTCCGGAGCTGGTGGTCTTGTGTGGGCAGGGTTATGGAGGTTTGATGATTTTATAGTAAGGTCTGAGTTTGAACTAGGTCGTGTAGAGTTGGCAAAGAGAATTTTTGCGGAAAATAAAAACTATTTAAGAGTTGCTTATCATGAAACAATTTATATTTTTCTTTATTTCCTTACAATTTTTGGAACACTTTTGTTGGGGTTTGCTCAAAATCTAAAATCACTCGGAAGATTCCCGATGGAATTAAATTTATTCTTAATTCCAGCTGTGCTTCTGTCAATTATTTCAGGTTCACTTTTTTTTCAAAAAACCGGAGGTGCTAATTCGGGACAATTTCTGATTGTTGTAATGACCGTGTTGCCGATTTATGCAGCATTATCTGTAAGTTATTGGCTAGGGAAGTTTGGAACTAAAGCGGCAACTTTATTAACAATAATAATTATTCTTTTATCCGGGACGAGGGCAGTATACGATACATATACTCAAATTAGATTTGATATGGTACGAGATATTGATAATTCGAGTAGCTTACTGGTACCGAGCGACGAGCTAATTGCTTTGGATTTTATCCGACTAAATACAACCAACGAAGCTGTAGTCTTGGCTGACAATATCGGACGAAATGCTGGTAACCGCTCTTACTATTTAAGTTTTTTGGGGAATCGGAATTTGTTTTTGACTGGAAGTGACATTCTAAATGATCATGGGGTTGATGTTTCCCAAAGGATAAAGGATAGGCAAATTGTTTTTCGTTCCCCTTACGTGTCTAGTGTAAGTGCGACTTTGGATAAAAATAAAATAGACTACATTTATATGAAGTCCAATTGGTATTTAGAGAGTACGGCTTCGGCACAATTTTTGGAACCGGTTTATGAAAATGACTTGATCAAAATTTTGAAAATTGATAAGGATAAAATAAAAACTGTACCTACAAAAAGCGAAGTGTTAGAGGAAGAAAAAATTTTATGGGAATATTTCAAAAATCACGAGTTACCAAAATAAATATTCGGATATTTAAATATAAAATAGGGTGGCAGTCTAGCTTGTTAAGCTAAACAACCACCCATGGTTTTACAGAAGAGCCGCCTTTTATGGGGTGCGGTATTTCTGCATGATTCGATCGACGCCCTCAACGAGTGCGCGCTTTTGCAGCGATGGAAGCCCAGTAAATCCTGGCGTAACCAAATGTTGGTTAGCCTTGATCTTCTGGGCATCTTGATGCCAGCCCGGGTAGTTCTCCAACTCGAAAGCGAAAACATTCTCGATCGCAAAGACAGCGTCTTCGACTTTGTCGTCGGTCAGAAGAGGTCTGCGATCGTAGACTGGCGCAGGTCGGAGTGTGTTGATTCGACCTTGGCTCATAAGCCTCCAAATGCTCTGGAGCCACTCGGTGATTTCGTCCACAGCCTGCAAGCGTGGCCCTTCCTCTTGTGTGACCTTCATGGCAGGATTGGCTCCAGTTCCCGGATGATCTTGTCCTTTTGATCAGGGCAGATTCTGTCTGGGCGCATCGGCATAGGCCTCGACGGAGAAAATGGCGTGGTTGAAGGTGAGGTGCGGACTGGTGCGGTGGTTGGACTAGGCATGCTTGTTACCTCCCTTGAATCGTGGGTCTAGTCGTTTTCGCCGCTTAACAACTTCCAAGTGTCGGGGTCGTTAAGGTGGCGTCTGTCGGATTTGCTGAAACGACGATCGCCAGCAGGGTTTGAGGTGTCTGGAATCCCCACGTCGGGGAATTGAAATGCGCGAAGAAGAGCGAAGATTTTTTTGAGCAGGCCGACACCAATATTTACGGTACCGTCAATGCTCATATCTCCGGTTTTGACACGGCTTTTGATGAGCCAGAGATCCTCCTCGGTAACGAGAATTTCTTGGTAGTAATCCTCGCACCCTTCATAAAAATCGCCATTTCCTGGAACAAGCTCATCAAAGAGACGACCAAGCCCAGAAAGAAGATTACGGCTGGGATCAACTTCCAAGTAGGCTGTTGATCCGCGTTGCTCGGGTTGGGGTAACTGGGGAATCCCGTCGATCGCGTCCACAAGGTGGACGACTTCGTAGACGTTGAGCTTGAGTTCGAGAACTCTTGCATTGTCAGACATTGTTCCTCCTTGAAGACCAAAATATTTTGCGCTGGGGTTAAAGTGCCAGAAAGAGTAAACTCCTCTGTTGGCGGAAATTATATACCTATTGTCTAATTTAGGCTAATGAGGCAGGACAAATCTTATTAAACGGGCAGTTAGTACAACTGAATTTGTCAGGTTTGGGAATGAAGTTTTCAGATAAAATACCCTCTTTAACTTTTGTGATGTCACTTATTGCTTTTTGATATAGTTTTTCGTCTGGCTTGCGTTTTGCGTAAATATTATTTTCTACAAAATACAAACCTATTTCATCGGCGGAGTGATGATATTTTTCTTTAAAAGCAAGAGCATAGATTTTTAGCTGGATGGAACTATTAACTCTTTCTTTGGCTTTTTTTTCGTCAACTCCTTGAGAAGTCTTGAAATCCATAATCGTTGTTATGCCTTTGTCGATAGTAATCAAGTCAAACCTTCCTGTAATTTTTACTCCGTTGTATGAAAGAGTGAACTTTTCTTCCACTAATAAATCGTCAAATATTGTATTTTTTTGAGTTTGATAAAAATCACTGATTATTTTTTGGCCTTTATCAAATAACTCTTCCCTATTTTTGGCGTTAAAAAAACCGACATCAGAAAAGTTTTCTTTATATATATCAAGTAGTTCTTTGCATGTAATTGGAGTATTTGTTTTTTTGGCACGATAAAAAGCTTCTAGAGATTTATGGACTGCCGTGCCAAGCACCATGGCTCCAGTTTGGCTTTTGGGAAGTTTAAGCACATAGTTGTACCTGTATTGCAGTGGACAAGTTAAATAACTATTAATTGAATCTTGATTTAATTTAAGAGGAAGATTCGAGACAATTTTCTTATCTTTTTGAATAACCATTAAAGGAAGTTGTTCACTTGTGGAAAAACGGCTGATTTTTTCAATAGAATTAAGTTTTATTGGAACGATTTCTAAATCTTGCTTGCCGAATGATTCTAATAAAAATTGTGATGGTTTTTTGGATCTTGCACCACCGTAATCTTCTGCCCAAGTAAGGAATAAATTTTCTTTGGCTCTAGTAACGGCGACATAAAAAAGCCTTCGTTCTTCTTGGAGATCGCTTTGTTTGGAATTATTATTTTGATCCTCTAATAGTTCATTGGGGATACTAATACCTTGTGATTTTGACCTCGATGGAAATCTGTCAGAAACCAAATTGACGATAAAAACACTGTCAAACTCTAATCCCTTGGATGAATGGATAGTTAGTACGTTGACTGCATCAATTGATTGATCTAGTGTCGCAGTAGTTGAAGTGTCACCGGATTCTTCTAACAATATAAATGTGGTGATGTAGTTAATAACTGAAGGGTCGGTAGTGGAACTAATAAATTCTGAAAGTTTTTCGAATAGCTTGGAAATGTTTTCAATCTTTCTAATATCTTCTGGACTATTTGATTTTTGGTAGGTTTGAAAAACCTTATGATCTAATAAAAATATATATAAAAGTTCGGCAACATTTTTTTGTGATGCGGTGATTGAATATTTATGTAAATCAGAAACGATGGTTTCAATTTTTGTTTTTTCTGAACCAGAAATTTTTAGATCATCATAGTCTGAAATAGTTTCAAGAAGATTAAATAATTTAATATGCCTATTTCGAGTATAGGCAGCCAACTTAATCATGACCTCCGGACTTACTTGGTAATATTCAGAAACGCCAAGATGATAAAGACTTAGGTCGTCTTCAAAATTAGCTAAGGTTTTTAGAAAGAAAATTAGATTTTTAACTTCGGGTGTTTGATAGAGTGAAGTGGTTCCAACGGATTGAACAGGAATACCAATATTTTCGAGGGCACGAATAAAAGGAATGGCATGACTTGAAGCTCTTGAAAGAATTGCAATATCTGAATATTTTTTCCCTAATTTATTTAACTCAATTATTTTTTGAGTTACTAATTCGACCTCATCACTTAATGTTGTGCCGCGGAGAATTTGCGGTTTGGTTTTAGAAATATTTGCAGAAGCTTCTAATTTTTTGTTTATTTTGGCCGCAACCTCTAATCTGTCTGGATTATTATTTTGAATAACCTCATAAGCTAAATCTAATATTCCCTGATTGGATCTGTAGTTCTTGGTCAAAACAAATTGTTTGGTCTCTGGATAATTTTTTTTAAAAGAAAGAATATTAGAAATTGAAGCACCGCGAAATTTGTAAATTGACTGATCATCGTCCCCAACAACTGTCAGGTTGCGATGTTTACTACAAAGCATATTAACTAAATCATTTTGAGCAAGATTAGTGTCTTGATACTCGTCAACAAGAATGTATTTGTACTTATTTTGATAGTTTTCAAGAATACTTGGCTGTTCTTTAAACACGCGACGGACCAAATATAATAAGTCTGAAAAATCTACAAAATTACCTAATCTTTTTAATTCCTCATATTGAGAAAAACAGTTTGCAAGTTCTATTAATTTGACTGATTCGGTGGAGTCCTCTAATTGAGATGCATACAAAACAAGTGACTGACTAGTAATATTTTCATCTTTTAGGTTGCTAAAAAACGTAGTCAAGTCACGCAGAAATTTGAGAGGATTATTTACTGGTCTAAAATACTCTAGACTAAGATTATAAAGGTGAGAGCGCAAAAATAAAATTTGTTGGTTTTGGGTAAGAATTTTGTAATCTGGAGATAATCCAACATCGTAAGCAATATCTCTTAGAATTGAGTCCGCAAATGCATGAAAAGTAAAGACCGAGATTGAAGAAAAAACATCAGGTAATAAATCATATACCCTAAAATCCATCTCTTCCGAGGCTTTTTCAGTAAAAGTGAGAGCTAAAATCTCTTCAGGCTTAGCAAACTTTTGTTCAATCAAATAAGCAATCCTTCTAGTAATTACCGCGGTTTTTCCGGTACCTGCCCCGGCAATTATTAATATTGGGCCATTTGTTTCAATAACAGCATTTTTTTGCTCTGGGTTAAGATTTTTTAGGATGTCTGATTTCATGTGCTACAATCATATCACCTAAAAGAAAAACACTAATGTTACCCGAAAGTTTAATTGTAATTATTTCTAGTTTGGTATTGATTGTGGCAGTTTTGGCAATGTTTTTTTGGTTGTTTAAAAAATATTTTCAACAGAACTTTGAAGCAATGAGTGATAGAGCGATGAATAAAAATGTTAAAAATATTATCGAGCTGGCAAAAAGTGAATTGTCTAGTGAAAAAGATTCAATAAACATTGACCTAAAAAATAAGCAGGATTCGATTGAAAAATTAGTTAAAGGACTACAAGATGAAATAGATGCGCGACAAAAAGAAATTAGAGAAATGGAACAAAACCGCAACAAAAGTTATGGCGAAATTGCGCGAGCAATATCTGACCACCAAAAAATTACCGAGGATCTAAAAGTTACGACACAAAATCTGGGTAGGGTTTTGTCTAATAACCAATCACGTGGTCAATGGGGTGAACATATAATTGAAGGGTTACTTGAACAGGCTGGGTTAATTGAAAATATCCACTTTTTGAGACAGTCACCTCTAGGTAACTCTGATATTAAACCAGACATTACCCTACTTTTACCTGGGAAAAAGGTAATTGCTGTTGATGTTAAGTTTCCATACCAAGCTATACAAAGGATGGTTGATGCGAATAGTGCTACTGAAAAAGATTTGGAAAAGAAAATGTTTAAAAATGATGTTGCTGCCAAACTAAAACAAGTCGAAAAATATATTGATACAACCAAAGGAACGCTTGATTATGCAGTAATGTTCGTACCAAATGAAGCGTTATTTAGTTTTATTACTAAGGAGTTTGCTGATGTAATAAATGATGCATTTAAAAAGAAAATTTTAATTGTTTCCCCTTTTTCTTTTATACCGATTACTAAAACGGTTTTGGAAATGCATAAAAGTTTTACTATGGAAAATAGTTTAAGAAACTTGATGGTTATGTTCGCAGATTTTTCCAAGCAGTGGGGAATGTTTAAAGGTGAGTTTGAAAAATTTGATAAATCAATTAAATCTTTAAGGGTTAACTATGATCAAATTAACACAACGAGATTTAAAGAAATGGACAGAAGAGTAAAAAAAATAGAAGGTCATAGTGTTGGTCAAATTGAAAAAGACGAAGTTAAATTAATTGAGTAATATAAATATATCTACCGATATAATTATTACCTAAAGTGAAAAGACCTATTGTAGTTATTTGGTTAATTATCTTGTTCAGCTGGTCTGGAGTGATTTGGGTTGGAAAATCCGGAAATGTTGAAAAAGAGAAAGATCACTTAATATTGTTTCTGTTATTACTTCCAGCTTTAACTTTTCTGATATCTTTTGTCCTTTTTTTGATAAGAATACTGACAAAAAAAGGACAGGATGAGCGTGTAGTATTTAAATCGAGCTTTTGGTGGACCTTATTGTGTGTTTCAGTTTTTTTGATTGGTTGGTTTTTGAACACGAGAAAAATGCTTGATTTAATATATTTGGGAATACTTTTGGGAATTATAGTTTTTGGAGGAATGTTTCTGAGGCTCGGATTAAAACGAGGTTACTAAATTAGACTACTGGGTTGAGTTTGGAATAATAACAATATCCTCTTGCCATCCATTACTATTAGTGTTTAGGACATTCCCATCATTGTCTGTGACGTGAATATCTAATGTTATCGACTGAACAGGTAGCTTGGACACGTCCCAGTCATAAATGTAGGGAGCAGAGTTAAGTGTTGTGAGTTTTTGCCAGACACCTTTGGTTTTATAAAATATTTCAACCGATTTGACACCACTTTGATCGTCGGAAGCATCGACAGAAATAGATACTTTGTTGCCATAAATTACTGAACCTGTAGTTGGGCTTAGAATTTTACCCGTTGGCAAAGTTACATCCCCTTTGAGACTGGCATTATTTCTGTTTTTGGAAATTGCTTGGAATGTCAAAAATAAGGCTAGAGAAAAAATAACCACTAGAACAATAAGTCCAATTTTATTTATTTTTTTTGATTGTTCTTTTCTTACTAAAACCTTATCTTCTGACAATGGTTTTGATTTGTTGGCTGCCATTTTAATAATTCCTACGTATTTTATCACTTACGATGGGAGCTGTAATTAGCCATAATTACGCAGGATGTTTTTGCTATAATTTGACTTCGAAAGAATACCTTATGCAAAAGGAACTAAAATCCCAAAAAAATAAATTGCCTAAACCAAAAAAACAAAGGAGAAATATTCCTGAAAAGATAGCATGGGGAGTTATTTGGTTAATTTTTCCACCAAAAGATAGGGTTTTTAGAGGAACATTGTTTAGAATATCGACATTTGTTTTTTTAGTTTTGGTTTCGATGTTTTGGTGGATAACTAAAGATTTGCCAACTAAAAATCTTACTGAGAGAGATATTGATTTGACTACGAAAATTTATGATCGTAATGGCAAGCTTCTATATAATATATATGCAGATAAGAATCGAACCTTATTGCCATTTGATCAAATTCCTCAAAACATAAAAAACGCAACCATTGCCATTGAAGACAAAGATTTTTATAAACATAAAGGTTTTGATATTTTGGGAGTAATTCGAGCAGCAACTTCGATCGCTTTTAAACAGGAGCTGCAAGGCGGTTCCACAATTACCCAACAATTAGTAAAAACTGCTTTTTTGTCTCCAGAGAGAAATCTCGCAAGAAAAATTAAGGAATTGTATTTGGCCTACCAGGTTGAAAGTAAATTTAGTAAAAATCAAATACTTGAAATGTATCTTAATGAGGTTCCATATGGGGGCACAGCATACGGCATTGAGGCGGCATCACAAACTTACTTTGGTAAAAAAGTTAGCGAACTGACATTGGGAGAATCAGCTTTGATTGCAGGACTACCTCAAAGTCCAACTACTTACTCCCCTTTTGGTAATAACCCAAAACTAGCCAAACAAAGACAGGCTGAGGTCTTAAGAAGAATGGTTGAAGATGAAACAATAACTGCGGAAGAATCTGAAAAGGCTATTTCAGAAGTGCTGATTTTTTCTCAACCAAATATTGACATAAAAGCTCCCCATTTTGTGCTTTATATAAAAGATCAGTTGGCTCAAAAATATGGCGACAAGCTAGTTGAACAAGGAGGATTAAAAGTAACGACTACTTTGGATCTAGATATTCAAGAAACTGCACAAGATGCGGTCACAACCGAAGTTGCTAAATTAAAAAACTACAATGTTGGAAATGGAGCCGCAATGGTGACCAACCCAAAAACTGGTGAGATATTAGCCATGGTTGGCTCGAGAGATTATTTTGACACAGCCAACGATGGTAATGTAAATGTAACAACTTCACTTAGACAACCAGGATCCTCAATCAAACCCATTAATTATGCGGGTGGACTAATGAACGGACTAACAGCGGGGACAGTCATTGTCGATGGTCCGGTTACATTTAAGGGTACACCACCATATACTCCAAAAAACTATGATGGTAAATTCCATGGAGCTGTAACTTTTAGAAAGGCTTTGGCCAACTCATACAATATTCCTGCGGTCAAGGTGCTGGCATATAATACTGTGCCATTTATGTTGGAATTGGCACAAAAAATGGGTATCACTACATTTGGCGATCCTTCAAGATATGGATTGTCCTTAACTTTGGGTGGAGGCGAAGTAAAAATGATTGATATGACTACGGCATTTAGTGCTTTTGCTAATAAAGGTATTTCCCATGAATCTTATGGAATTATTAAAGTTGAAGACAAAGATGGAAAAATTTTAGAAGAACACTCTCCTGACCAAGGCAAACAGGCGATTCCAGAAGAGGTTGCGTTTATTATTTCACATATTTTGGCGGATAACCAAGCAAGAGCGGATGCGTTTGGAACAGGAAGTCAATTGAATATTCCAGGTAAGGTGGTTTCTGTGAAAACAGGAACGACAGACGATATTCGTGATAACTGGACAATTGGATATACACCATCTTATTTAACAGCGGTTTGGGTGGGTAACAATGACAATAAACCGTTGAACCGATCTTTAACATCTGGAGTTACAGGTGCAGCACCAATTTGGAATAAAATTATGAAGAGTTTACTTAAGAATAAAGAGATTGAAAATCTTGTAACACCTGAAAATGTTGTTTCTAGGGCGACTTGTGTTGGGATTGGAGAAAAGAAAGATGATGGAACAACTAGCTGTAAATCTCAAATTGAATTTTATGTTAAAGGAACTGAACCAAAAAATGAAGAAAGTAAGTTTGTAAAAGGCGATGTTTGGTTTGATCCAAAAACCAGAAAGATCGTACAACCTGGAACTGCTGAGGCAATTGAAAAAAAGGATGCCGTTGTTGTAACCGACTTTTATCAACCTGGCGAGGGATATTGTGTAAACTGTGTTGAAGAAGATAAACCCGAAGATCAACAACAATAATGAAAAATAAATATTTTTTAACCACAGCAATTTCATATGCCAACGGATCACCACATATTGGACATATTACCGAAGCAGTAATTGCCGATGTAATTGCAAGATTTAGGACTAAATTTTTGGATGAAAAAGTTTTCTTTCTAACAGGAACCGATGAACACGGAATAAAAATCAAGGAAGCGGCTGAAAAATCTGGTGAAGATATTCAGAGTTTTGTAGATAAAATTTCAGATGAATTTAAGACCGCTTGGAACGAAATGGATATAGAATATTCGAGGTTTATTAGAACTACCGATAAAGATCATGAAGAAAAGGTCGTTGAATTTTATAAAAAACTATACGACAACGGATATATTGACAAAAGATTATACGAAGGTCTTTATTGTGTAGGATGTGAAAAATTTTATTCTGAAGAGGAATTAGTCGAGGGGCTATGCCCTGATCACCAAAAACCGCCAATAAATTACAAGGAGGAAAATTATTTCTTTAAACTTAGTAGTTTTGAGAAAAAATTAATTACAGAGATTGAAAATGATGAGATTGCAATACTACCTGATACAAAGAAAAATGAAATATTAGGTAAACTTAAAAAAGGTCTTGAGGATATTTCTGTTTCAAGGAAATTAGATTGGGGAATAAAACTTCCGTTCGATGATAGTCAAGTCGCTTATGTTTGGGTCGATGCTTTGATAAATTATTTGACTTATGGTGAAAGCGAAAATATTTGGCCGGCTGACTTACATATTATTGGTAAGGATATTTTGTGGTTTCACACGGTTATCTGGCCATCACTACTTTGGGCCGCTGGATATGACGCCCCAAAGTCAGTTTATGCACACGGGTTTTTTACAATTGAAGGAAAGAAGATATCAAAATCACTTGGCAATGTTATTACCCCATCTGAAATGATAGGTAAGCTCGGATCCAGCGATGCGGCCAGATTTATATTATTATCATCTTTTAGTTTAAGAAACGATGGAGATTTTTCTTGGGATAAAATCTTTGAGAAATACAATAATATTTTGGCAAACAATTTGGGTAATTTTGCCTCGCGACTAGCAAAACTTGCGAGTGATTCTCAAATAAGCGATATTGAGCTACCAAAAGTAGATAAACAAGAAATTGCCAGATTAAAAAAATATATTGAAACACAGGATATATTTGCCTATTGTGAATATTTAGAATTAGCCATGTCAGAACTTAATTTAGGATTTGATCAACAAGCGCCATGGAAAAAAGAGGGGGAAGAGAAAGTGAAAATATTATCTGAGTTAATTACAAAATATTTAAAGATTGTTCAGTTGTTTGAACCAATAATACCTAATAAATCAATTGAAATAATTAATATTTTTGTAAATACAGAAGTAAAACCTGTTTCTAAACCTGTTTTTTTAAGAATTACTAACTAAAAAGTGTTAATCGATACTCACGCTCATCCAGAACAAGTCGAGTTTGATAACGACAGAGATAGAGTACTTGTTGATACTTTTAAATCTGGAATTGAATCTATTATTGCTGTTGGAACAAGTATTGCGAATACAAAAAAAATAATTAATCTTTCAGAAAAACATAAAAATATTTTTCCAACTGCAGGAATACACCCAACAGACGGGTTATTAGAAACGAAAGATAAGGATAAATACAAACGAGAGTTTGAAAAATTAGTGAAAAAAAATAAAAAGAAGATAGTAGCGGTCGGGGAATGCGGACTTGATATATATTTTGAAGGAGAAAGACAAACTTCTACCGAGGAACTATTCAAGCAAATAGAATTGTTCGAGTTCCAGTTACAAATTGCCAAAAAATATAACTTACCAGTTGTAATACATTGCAGAAACGGTTGGAATAATGTGTTTGAATTGTTGGACAAAAACAACATTAACAATGGAGTTTTTCATTGTTGGACTGGAAGTCTTGAGCAGTTAAAACAAGCTGAAATACGAGGGTTTTATGTGGCTTTTGGTGGAATATTAACTTTTAAAAACGCTGGGGAGATAGTAAATTGTGCAAAAAAAATTGACATAAATAAACTAGTATTGGAAACAGATAGTCCTTTTTTAGCACCTGAGGGGTTAAGAGGAAAAAGAAATGAACCTAAAAATGTTAGAATAGTTGCCGAGTTCGTAGCTAGACTGAGAGGAGTAGAATTAAGCTATATTGAAGAAGTAACCACTAAAAACGCTAAAAAACTTTTTGGAATATAAATATGATTGGTGAATGGATTGCAAAATATGTAAATAATCACGATAAGTCGGTGCACCGAGCATTGGAGATTTTACCGGGTGCATTTAGCTGGACTTTGATTCTTTTCCCTTTATGGGGATCATTTTGGGTTCCACATTATGTTGCTTACTTTGTAATTTTGTTTGATATTTTTTGGTTCTATAAGTCCGGTACTTTGGCAGGAACGGTTGTATTATCACATATAAAAATTAGGGCAGCAGAGAGATATTCGTGGATGAATGATTTAAAAAAACTTCCTGACTGGAAGAAAATTCATCATGTTGTGATTATCCCAACTTACAAGGAACCAGAATTAACTCTGATTAGAGGAATCGATTCAATTGCAGAGCAAGAATTGAGTCCAAAACAAATAACCGTGGTACTTGCAATGGAAGATCGCGAGTCAGGAGCATTGGAAAAAGGAAATGGCCTTAAGAAAAAGTACGAAGGGATTTTTGCAAACTTTTTTATTACTATTCATCCTGATATTGAAGGAGAAGTTAAAGGAAAATCATCTAATGAGGCGTGGGCAGGAAGATGGGTAAAAAAAGAGCTTGTTGACCGACAAAAAATGGATATTGAATATATTACTGTGACAAGTAAAGACGCTGATTCGATTATGCACAAGAAGTACTACTCTTGTCTTAGTTATAAGTTTTTGACAAATCCTGATAGGCACTTTAGGTTTTGGCAGGCCGCAATAATGTTCTATTCAAATATTTGGCGAATTCCTGCACCAATTAGGGTGGTTAATACTTTCTGCACATTGTGGCAGACTGCGCAGTTGATGAGAAAAGATCGAATTATTAACTATTCAACGTATTCACTTTCAATGAAAATGCTCCACGATGTTGATTATTGGGATGTTGATGTAATACCTGAAGATTATAGATTGTTTTTTAAGGCATACTTTAAGCTTAATGGTAAGGTCGAGGTCGAGCCTGTGTATTTAAGTGTCCATGCTGACGCTGCTGAGGCTAATGGCTATGTCAACACTATGATTAACCAGTATGAACAAATGAAGCGATGGGCATGGGGAGCGTCAGACGACGCATATATTATTAAGAATTGGATGACTAACCATCAAATTCCATTTTGGACGCGAACAATGAGAGTGGTAAAAGTGCTTGAAGATCACTTTTTGTGGCCAGTTAATTGGTTTGTAATTACACTTGGAGCCAATATTCCCCTGCTTCTAAACCCAGAATTTTCTCAAACGGTACTAGGAACAAATTTACCCAAAATTACTTTTACACTGATGACTTTGGCATGGGTATTTTTAATAGTAATGATTATTGTTGACCTTAGGCAAAGACCTAAATCCGATGTGCCGATGTCGCCAATTAAACGATTGCTTATGCCTTTTGAATTTATACTGATGCCAGTGACAGGACTATTCTTTTCTGCTCTACCTGGACTAGATGCACACACAAGGTTAATGCTTGGTAAATATATTGAGTACAGAGTTACAGAAAAAGTTTAATCGAAAGAATGATATATTTGAGTAAGGACTCAATATTCTGCCTAGTTTAAATGATAAAGCCAAAAAGTCTAACGCTAAAAATAGAGATCTTACTGGTTGCAGCGTTAGCATTCGTTTTTATATTAAGAATTCCATCGCTTTTTGAGCCGTTTTGGTATGGTGACGAAGGTATTTTTGCGGCCGTAGGACATGGGCTGAACAAAGGACATATGCTTTATCTACAAACTTGGGACAATAAACCCCCAATGATTTATCTTTATTACTCGTTTATTTTTAAGATATTTGGAGAGTCAATGTTTTGGCTAAGGTTAATTACAGCTATTTGGGCAACACTTACAGCTTTGGTGGTATTTGATATTGTAAGAAGAATTTTGAGTGAAAAACGAGCATTAGTTGCTGTACTTGTATTTGGAGTGTTAGCTTCCTTACCTGTAATTGAGGGTAATTTGGCATTAACGGAAATATTAATGTTGCTCCCAACTGCTTTAGGATTTTGGTTAATATTATTAAAAAATAAAGGGCTTTTTAAGAATTTTGATGATGTTTTTGTATATTTAGTCGCTGGTGCCTGCTTTTGTATTGCATTTCTGTTTAAACAAATGGCTGTATTCGATGCAATTGCGGCAGGAATAATAATTCTAACAATGCAGGAAAAGCCAATCAAAAGAGCAATAAGTTTAACTGTCGGATTTTTTGTTGTTTTTGGAATTGTATCTTTATATTTTTTACTTAGAGGGACACTAGGGGAGTTTATTTTTGCGGCTTATACTTATTATTTTATTTATTTATCGGAAGGTCCTGGATTACCAAAGTATTTCGTTGTTTTTAAAATACTGCCCGCAGGAATCGCTACGCTTTTTCTATTTTATAAATTGTTTAGTGGCAAAAAGGTTACATTCGTAAACGTGTTTTTAATGTGGACTTGTTTTGCTCTAATGGGAAGCATTTTTTCTGGTAGACCGTATGGACACTATTTGGTTCAAATTGTTCTACCTTTAACAATATTACTAGTGGGACTGAATTTCAGAAAAATAAAATTATTGGATGTAACAATATCGATCGTAATAGTAGTTGCTGCAATCTATGTTTTAAACAAAGCATTTGGGTTAAATAACTTTCAGGGTGATGTCTTGAGAACAAATTATTACAAAAACTTTTTTGAGTTTGCAAAAGGTGACAAAACATACAGACAATACAGTGATAGCTTCGATGGTAATGCATATAAACTAAAAAGTGTCTCAGAATATTTAATTACAAAAGGCTCGTCTAATCAGTATATTTACATCTGGGGTGATTATTCATGGGCATATGTTTTGGCTGACACAAAAGAATCAAGTAGATACATTACCTCTTTCCATGTTCGCGGATTGCCAAATGGCGACAAAGAAGTTATTCAAAGTTTGGAAAGAAACAAGCCGAAATTTATAGTCAAAACCCCAAATGCTATTGGTGAATTCAAAGAACTTGATGAATTTATTTTGAAATACAGATATAAACTTATTAACACAATCGAAGGTTCGGAGATATTTGCTATTTAGAGTTTTTAATTTACAATCAATAGCATTAAAAATAGCATGAAATCAAAAGTAAGGCCATCGGTCAAAGTTAAACATTTTCGACTAAAAGATGTCAGGCAAGAATGGGATGAGGTTGATGCTGATAAAATAACAAAAATTGTTTTTTTAATTTCGGCGGCAATATATTTATTGACTTTAGGTTTTTTTCTTTATAATCGTAAATTACTTCCTCCTGAGTTGCCTATTTTTTATTCTAAACCGTGGGGACAGGAACGACTTGCACAATCTGATGCTATTTGGGTACCAGTATTAATTGGAATGATTCTTTTAATAATTAACGGATTCTTATCGTTAAAAATATTTGCAAAGGAAAAGTTTCTTCAAAAAGTTATTGCTTGGACGAACCTAGCCACAACAACTTTAATATCGGTAACTTTACTTAAAATTATGAGATTATTTGTTTAATTATCTAAGTGATAGGAATATTATCTAATCAACTATTTTTGGGTTTTTTGTTTTCCCTCTCGGTTACATTGTGTGTGACACCATTAGTTATAAAATTTGCGACAAAATACGGATTTGTAGATGATCCGACTAAACACAAACATCCAGCAATACTTCACAAAAAAATTATACCTCGTGCAGGAGGACTAGCAATTGGAATTGGGATCGTCTTAGCTATTTTTGTCTTTGCTCCGATTAATAAACAAATAATTGGAATTATTTTAGGTTCAATTATTGCAATTATTGTTGGAGTATTAGATGACAAATATGATCTAAATCCCTATTTACGCTTTTTTAGTAACTTTTTGATTGCAATTATTGTTGTATTGTCGGGAATTGGAATTTCTTTTATCACAAACCCATTTGGGGGAGTATTTAGACTTGATGAATTAATTGTTAGATTTAATTTATTTGGACCTCACTCAATAATTATTTTAGCAGATATATTTGCAATTCTTTGGATCGTTTGGGTTATGAATATGCTTAACTGGTCTAAAGGTGTGGACGGACAACTTGCGGGAATTGCGGCAGTTGGTTTTATTGTGCTCGGTATTACAAGTTTGAGATTTGCAGAAAATGATCCATCACAAATCACTGTGGCACTTCTGGCTTTTATTGCAGCTGGTGCATCACTTGGTTTTCTGCCTTTTAATTGGCATCCTGCAAAAATATTTCCCGGATATTCTTCGACCATTTTAGGTTTTTTGATCGCGGTTTTATCAATAATGTCTGGAGCTAAGGTTGTAATTGCTGTTTTGGCAATGGCAGTCCCACTCTTGGACGGTTTATTTACGATAGTGCGAAGACTACTTATGAAAAAATCTCCATTTTGGGGAGACAAACGACACCTTCACCATCATTTGATGCGGTTAGGGTGGGGTCATAGAAAAATTTCTTTGTTTTACTGGACTGTCTGTGCTATTTTAGGATTAATAGCATTAACCACAAGTGGCATAGAAAAGCTGTTCGCTGGATTATTGGTTTTTAGCGTCATTACTGCAGCAATTCTTTGGATAAACTTAATTATTTGGTCGAAGGAAGATCTTTAGATTTATGTTAATTGCAATTCTTAAATCAGTACGCCCAAGACAATGGTTAAAAAACTTTTCACTTTTTGCGCCAATTGTATTTGAGGGAACTTTGTTTTCAGAAGGAAATATTTTAAGACTAGTTTATGGTTTTTTTGTGTTTTGTATTTTGGCATCTTCAATATATCTATTAAACGATATTGTAGATATTGAGCTTGATAGACAACACCCATTTAAGAAATTTAGGCCTATTGCAAAAGGAAGTTTACCTGTTCCAATAGCTTTATTTTTATCTACTATTGGAATAGCTTTTGTCCTTATTTTTGGGTATATTTTATCTCCATATTTTTTGGTTGCCTGCTTACTTTATTTAGGACTTCAACTGGCTTATACCTTTTACTTGAAAAATCAAATTTTGTTAGATGTGATGGTTATAGCTTCTGGATTTTTGGTTAGAGTTTATGCAGGTGCATTAATTGTTGAAGCTCACGTTACTGTTTGGTTTTTACTAGCAGTACTTTGTCTATCTTTATTTTTGGCAATTGGAAAACGGCGCTCTGAACGAACTTTATTATCGGGAGCAACTAAAATTGACGACGTAAGAAAAACATTAAAAGGATATCCAAATAGCCTGCTTGACAGTTTGACAATTATGTTTGCAACTGCAACTTGGCTTTCATACGCAATGTTTACTTTTTTACAACCACCAGTGTCGGCTGACATAAAACAGTCATTACCTTTTTTGACTAATTATTTACCAGAAACATTAACAAACACATCAAAATGGCTAATGATTACGATACCTTTTGTTATTTATGGCGTGATGAGGTATCTGTATATTATTTATGAAAAACGTGAAGGAGAATCACCAGAAAGGGTTATGCTTTCTGACAAACCGATTTTAATTACGATAATTTTATGGATTATTACAGTTTTAACTATAATTTATGCGATTTAGAGGTTCTGTATATACTCACTTGATACCCAGCCTGTTGTTAATTCGTCGATTTTAATCTGTACAAAATTATTGTTAAGGTCTAGAACTTCAAATTCCTGTCCTGGTTGGACTTGAGTGATTTCTGTGGAGTTAATGTCAGGATTTTCTCTAACTCTTAGAAACCCTGTGGGGCTTTCCTTAATGACAATTCTTGGTAAGGGGTTAGTTTTTGGACTATCGAGTATGGCGAGTTGAGAATTAACAATAACTGAGTAGTTTGCCTGGATATGAACCCTTATAGACCTTTCAATAAAGCCTTCTTTTTTAATTGTAACCCTGTGGTCTCCAAGGCTGAGATTATCAATATTGATTGGTGTATTTCCTTTAAATTCGCCATCGATAAACACATGCGAAACAGTTGGAAATGATATCACCTTAAGACCATTTGATCCTTTTGCAAGACTAACTGTTTCACCTTGTGATTTCTGATCTTCTAATGAAAATTGTCTATTGATAATACTAAGTGTGTTAGGAAGTAATTTTAACTCTTCGACGTGACCGCCGGAGTTGGTCTGAATATTGATTTGATAGGTTTGATTAGCTGAGAGTTGATCGGAAAAAAAGGGTGTTTGTCCAAAGTCTGTTCCGTTAATAATAATTTTAGCTTGCGGATCGGAAGTTATTTGAAGCGAGGCTTTTG
>CAYROP010000009.1:0-32782 GCA_964426075.1 uncultured Gammaproteobacteria bacterium
ACCACAAGACGAAAAAGATTTAAGCGAGTACTTCTTAAAAAATGAAAATAGTGATTTTGTTTTCGTTACCCATTTTCCAACAAGTAAAAGACCATTTTACGCTTATCCTTCCGTAGAAGATCCTGCTGTAACAGATAGCTTTGATTTGATTTATCGGGGAATTGAAGTAACAACTGGTGGTCAAAGAATACATGATTACAATCAGTTGTTAGAAAAAATGAAAGAAAGAAAACTAGATCCTAAAAACTTTGAATCTTACCTTGAAGCCTTTAAATTCGGTATGCCTCCGCACGGTGGGCTTGCAATCGGACTTGAAAGATTAACTGCAAAATTCTTAAACTTAGACAATGTCAAAAAAGCAACACTCTTCCCTAGAGATCTTAAGAGGCTCACTCCTTAAAAATTCTCGATTTGTCAGACTACTTAGTAGTAAGACAATAATTGTATTTTGTCTTGGTTTAATTGTAGTAATTTTAGCGAACTCAAAATATCCAAATTTTTATTCAGACGAGCTTTACTTAAATCTTAAACCATTTTCGTCACCAAAAAGCCTTGATTCCAAATTTTTTTCTGAACCAAGTTCATATCCTCAACGAATTTTGAGTGCAAGTTTACCGCCACAAACTTCAGCTAAATCACTATTTGTAGTCGATCCATTATCTAGTGTCGTACTATTCTCAAAAAACAAAGACAGTAAATTGTTACCCGCTTCGACCACAAAACTTATGACTGCTGTTGTAGCTTTAGAAAACTGTAATCCCGAAAAGGTAGTACCTGTTAAAAGATCACGTGTTGACGGAACTGTAATTGGGTTATCAGAAGGGGAAAATATTACCGTAAAAAACTTATTATTTGCCACACTCATTGCATCAGCTAACGACGCCGCATTTGCATTAGCCGACAATTGTGCAGAAAATTACAACTCATTTATTTTTAGAATGAATCAAAAAGCTCAGGAACTAAATATGAAAGACACACAATTTTCTAATCCAGCAGGACTGGATTCTCCAAATCTATATTCAACAGCTGAGGATTTAGCAAAACTTGCAAAAGTAGCATTTATTGAATCTCCTGTCATTGAAGAAATATCAAACACTCGAACGCTGGTTATGACCAATAATTTAGCTAACAAAACCTATCCCTTAACTAATCTGAATGAGCTTTTGTTTAGTGTGCCAGGGGTTGTTGCTGGCAAAACAGGTACTACAGACGGAGCAGGGCAGAACTTAATTACATTAACTAATAGAGAAAACAAAGATCTTATTATCGTCCTACTGGGCTCACAAAACAGATTTGAAGAGAGTCAAAACATAATCGAGTGGGCGTATCAAAATTTTGAATGGATAAATTATTAACTTTTATTTAGGGTTTTTTTGTAGGTAGAACCTTTTTATTTTGATTAACACTACCAGCTTCAAATTGATCATCTTTAATTGCAGGGCTAACCGCAAGGAATCCATCTAAACTATCGAACACAACGACTGGTTGTAAATATTCATCATCAAAATCTGACAAGTAATAAGCCAAATATACTCTACGAATAAAAACAGTCCCAGAAACAACTGGTGAAGAAATTATTTTTCCTTCGCCATTTTTTAATTTCGCAAATGCCTCTTCGCTACTAATTAGTGGATAGTGAGAGTAAGATTCTGAGTCAACTTGATTGTATTTGTAATTAACTTGGGCGATAGATTCTCTACCCGAGTTTCCTGTAACAAGAATTGAAACTAAGCCTGATACCGACGGTTCGACTACAGGGATTTCATTTATATTTTTTCTCCTAAAACTTACTTCAACATAGTTTGCTTCTGAAAGAGACAAAGCCTCTTTCAGTTGTGTAACTTCAACCTTAATTGGTCGAGTAATTATTTTGCTCTCATCAAAATCTTTTTGAAATAAACTATTTTGATTTAACCAACTCTTCGCAATTTTAATAGCCGCCTCATTTCCGGGTGGAGGAACAGAAACATACTCTGGTGAAAAAATCTTTTTGGATTCAATGTTAAAATTTTTGCTAACAATATTGTAAGTCAAAACTCTACCGGTAACCTCGTCAATCCATTGATAAACTACCCCCTCAACATTTTGCGGTTCTGACACAAACCCCATTTTCTCGGCGGTTGCCCTAGCATTTTCCAAACCTAATATAGCTGGACTCTGTACTACAAACTTGAAAACTTTTTCATTTGGTGGTGTTGCTCCGAGGTCTCCAGATACGGTCTCAATTTGAAAATTCAGTTTAGTTGGATCGATATTAGTTTGTGATAAAAAATTTATAGGAGTTAGTTTGCCAAACTGGCTTAATTCAACTGACTTTGGTTTAGCAGGAAAATATTTATTTTTGACTGCAATTACTCCAATCAGTGTAACGATTACTACACCAATAATAATTACCCCAATCACACCAAAAACCCCAATTCGCTTTACTGTATTTGCAGTATCAGTTAGGCTAGACATGATTTGAAATTAGTTGTTACTTGATAAATCTTGTACAATTCGTAAGCTTTAGATAAAGTATATAACAATTTAACTACTATAAATTATGGAAGTCAGAGTCAGAGTCGCTCCTTCTCCAACAGGCACTCCCCACATTGGTTTTAGTCGGACAGCGGTTTTTAATTGGTTGTTTGCTAGGGCAAATAAGGGGAAATTTATCCTTCGCATAGAAGACACAGACCAGGCAAGGCTAGTGCCAGGATCAGAGGAAAAAATAGTCGAAGGTCTTAAGTGGTTGGAAATTGAACCCGATGAAGGACCAATGGTTGGAGGTAAGTATGGGCCATATATACAATCACAACGCTTAGATATTTATCAAAAATATGCCAATCAATTACTTGATTCTGGTAATGCTTATAAAGAAGAAGGTGCTATTCGTTTTAAAACCAAAACTGAAGGTAAGACATCTTGGAATGATTTAGTTCACGGTAAGATTGAATTTGCTAATGATTCTTTCGGCGATTTTGTAATTATCAAATCTGACGGATATCCCACTTATCACTTTGCCCATGTTATTGATGATCACTTAATGAAAATAAGTCATGTTTTTCGAGGTGATGAATGGATATCTTCAACCCCAAAACACATCCAAATGTTTGAAGCTTTAGGTTGGGCCAGCGAAATACCTTACTATGTTCATCTTCCATTAATAGTTGGTCCAGACAAAGCTAAACTTAGCAAGCGCCATGGTGCAGAATCAGCAATGATTTACAAGGATAATGGATATTTGCCTGAGGCTATTTTTAACTTCCTTGCATTATTAGGTTGGTCTCCAAAAACAGATCAGGAGATATTTACTAGAGAAGAGCTAGTTGCAAAGTTCGACCTTAAAGGAATAAATCCAACAATGCCAACTTTTAACCTCGACAAACTTAATTGGTATAACGGTCAATACATAAGAGCACTTAATGATAAAGATTTAGCAGAAAAAATCATTTCTGGTGGTTTTGTCGACTCAAAGATCAAAAAAGATGAAATTATTAAAGTAATTCCGCTAGTGAAAGAGCGCTTAGTTACTTTAGCTGATTTTAATAAGTACTCAGGATTTTTCTTTGGTGATTTTTTGCCAAACGTTAAAGACTTAGTTGGTAAAAACGAGACAGGCCTTGTCAAAAATATTATCAACGATTCAATTTCTATTCTTAACAAAACCGCAGATTTTACTCATACAGAGTTAGAAAACAAATTCAGAGAATATGTTACAAAGACTGAACAAAAGCCTGGTACTGTGTTTATGATACTTAGGGTTGCAATTACTGGTAGTACTGCAACACCTCCGCTTTTTGAAACAATGGATGTTCTAGGCAAAGAAGTCTGTATTGGTCGAATAAAAATCAGTTTAGAGAGTATTAAATGAAACCAGGGCTGTTTATATTAATTCTAATTTTGGCTATTTCAGCATTATTGCTCGCAATAGTTCGGGTTAATAATATCTCTGTCTCTCCTGCTGTTAGCATCTCTCTTTCACCAACACCTACCCCAAAACAAAATATTTTTGGCAACGAAGTAAGTTACATTACTAAAGATAAATCAGTAATTTCTGCAACAGTCTATTCTCCAGTTAATACAATTCCTCCATACAAATCACTTATTCTGGTTCACCAATCTGATTCTGATAGATCTGACTGGTCAACATTTATTCCAATACTATTAGATAATGGTTATCGTGTTTTGGCCTTTGATCTTAAAGGTATGGGCAAGTCCAAGTCCTCAATCAGTCAAGAACCAGCTAATATTTATCTTGATTCCTTAGTTGGTGATTTAGAAGCATCGGTTGAATATGTTAGAAACCTCTCCGACACCGACAAAGAACATGTTGGTGTGATTGGTGCCAACATTGGTGCAAATATAGCTTATGTCTACTCAGGGTTAAATCAAAATACCGTATCAGCTACAGTTGCCATATCTGTTTCAAAAACTAACGGTCCATTACAAGGAAAAAACATAAACAACTTTCGTCCTTCAAATATATTCTTTATAACTGACCAAAATGATTTCGCCTCATCTCAGGAGTTTTTTAGCAAATCATCTAATCCAAAATCGATTAAAATCTATCCAGAGTCAATCGCTCACGGGGTAGAACTCTTGAAAAATCCCCAGTCAGTTACCGATATTCTAAGCTGGCTAAAAACATCACTTTAAGATTACTTAACTACACTCTCTATTATTTTTCTAACCTCTTTAGAATTCGATGACAACATAAGCGCCATCCTTTTATCGCTAGCATTGTCAAATCCTTTGCAATACCACGCCAAATGTTTTCTTACCGATAAAAAATTTAATTCAGGCGTCAATTTTTCAAAAACTTCGCAGTGTTCAATTGCAATTTTTAATTTTTCATTCAATGCAATTTCTTTGCTTGAAAAAATTTCTGGTTTGCCAAACGCAGCCCGACCAATTAATGCACCATCTGTTTTATAGTGTGATATTTTTTCAATTGCATCATCAACTGATTTAATATCACCATTTCCAAGTAATGTTGTTGTAGTTTTTTTGACTAGTTTGGCCGCTTTTGCTATTTCTTCCCAGTTAGCCTCTCCACTATATAATTGTTTAAGTGTTCGGCCGTGTAAAGTGATATTGGCCGGATTCGTAGATAGTAATGTTTCGATCCAAGACTCTGTGACTATCTCGTCATAACCAATTCTTGTTTTGACAGACACGGGCAGCAAAATTTTCCTTGTTGAGATATTATTTTTTTCTTTATATTTTTTTATCCAACTAGTTATTGATATTGGCAGTCCAATTTTTCCAATTTTTATTCCACTTGCAAAATCCTCAGATCCATTTTGTGTTGCAAAAATAATTTCTTTTGCAAGGTCTGGAGTTTTTATTAGCCCTGCACCACCACCCTTTTTTGCCACATGAGGATCAGGACATCCCATATTAATATCAATTCCATCGAATCCAAGTTCTGCTAAAACAAACGCAGTTTTATAAAAATCACTTGGAGTAGAACCAAAGATCTGTCCAACAATTGGCGTAGAACTTTTGTGATATACGAAAGCACTTAGAAGTTTGTCTGCCCCAGCTGCGATTCCCTCAACAGATGTAAACTCAGTAAACAAAATATCTGGTTTACTGTATTTGTCCGTGATATACCTAAAAGCTGCATCGGTTACCCCGTCCATTGGAGACAGTCCAATAATTGGTTTATTTAATTTATCCCAAAATCCTCGACTCATATTTATTTAGCTTTCAGAATTGACGAACCTGATTATACCTAACTTCAATTGGTATATCAATATTATAGGATATATTATATTTACTAAACAAAGGAACAATAAAATCGTATACTTGAGTATTGATAAGTTTTAATTATTAACATTAAATAGTTACTGCCCAAATGGAAAATATTTTTTCACAACTTGCCGTTGCATTAAGTCTTTCATCACTAATCGGTTTTGTAACGCTTAAATTCAAACTTCCTCTAGTTGTTGCCTATTTGCTTGCTGGTGTGGTTATCTCGGTACTTAGTCTCATTGATCCTGGACACTCACCAGTTTTTGAAGCGCTCCCAGAGATCGGTATTGCTTTTGTACTTTTTTTGATTGGTATGGAACTTGACCTTAGAGAAATCAAATCTCTTGGTATGCCAATTATATTCTCAGCTCTTGGTCAAATATTTGTCAGCACTTTGGCTGGTTTTGTAATTGCAACCGCATTGGGATTTGGTCCTGGCGTTAGTTTGTATCTCGGACTTGGACTCGCGTTTTCATCAACTGTGGTCGTTGTCAAAATGTTATTAGAAAAAAGAGAATTAGCATCTCTTCATGGCAAATTATCAATTGGAATTCTTCTTATTGAAGACCTAGTTGCTATTGTAGTTTTAATGTTTATTTCGGTTGGAGAATCTGCATTAGGTTTAGGACTTCAGCAGAGTTTATCTATTATTACCTTGGTACTCAAAGCAATCGGATTATTCATTCTTACTTTCCTGTTATCTAGATTTGTTTTAGAGAGAGTATTCGACGCAGTTGCTAAATCAGTCGAGCTTCTATTCCTCACGGCAATTACTTGGTGCTTTGTCTTTACAACCTTGGCAGTTGTATCAGGATTTTCGGTCGTAATTGGAGCATTTTTAGCAGGGGTTGCACTTGCTTCTTCACCTTATCATTTACAAATTCAAGGCAAAATTAAACCTTTAAGGGATTTTTTCCTTACCTTATTTTTTGTTTATCTTGGACTTCAAGCTAATATTCTAGATGTTTTAGGTTACTGGCCGATAATTATTACATTTACAATTTTTGCTATTGCCGTTAAACCTCTTTTATACATGTTCCTGTTGGGTGCATTTGGATTCCGTAAACATACTATTTTTCAGACCGGACTTAATCTTTCTCAAGTCTCTGAGTTTTCATTAGTCGTGTTATTGGTCGGTGTCCAAGCAGGACTTGCTTCTCAAGAGTCATTATCGGTAATGGCGGCTGTGGCAATTTTCTCAATTATTCTTTCTTCAATTTTTATTTCTAATTCCAAGAAGATTTATAATATTTTCAAAGAATTTGTTGTAATTTTTGAACATCATTCCAAAATCCATCTTTTCGAAACCCGTCAAATTGAAGAGTTAGATGATCATGTTGTTGTAATTGGAGCTCACCAAGTTGGCGGACCAGTCGTTAATTATCTACACAGAGAAAAGATTCCTGTAATAGTTTTGGATTTTAATCCCCACATTGTTCAGGCATACCGTGATAGGGGAATCAATATTATTTACGGCGACGCCGGTGATCCAGAGATACTAGAAGGTCTTCAGTTGGGTAAATCCAAACTAATTATCTCAACCGCCAATGACTTAACCGACAATGAAATGATTATTCTAGAAGCCAAGAAACGAAAGTCTCAAGCCACAATTGTTGTTAGGGCAAGTGATAAAGAACACGCTGCTGTTTTGACTGATCTCGGGGCTGATTATGTGATTTTACCAGAGCAAGTGTCTGGAGATTTCCTTTTGTCACACCTTAAGTTGCATTGGCCTAAGGTCAAGTTTCCCAAAAACGGCTAAAAACTAAACTTCGCCTTTTCAAATATAATAATGATATGTTGAAAAAAACAATTATTACCTTAATCATTATTTTACTGGTGGTAGCTGGTTTATTTTTTTTCTTTATCAAACAGGGGTTTATTTTCAAAACCAATACAGAATCTAGCGAAGCATTAGATGTATCGCAACCAACACCAACTCCAACCTCAATTAATGTAGATTTCGATGACCAAAGTGTTTTAACAACAAAGGACAGCAAACTCCAGATGATTTATCCGACAGTTTGGCAGGTAGAGGACATTACAACCCAAAACAGTCAAGATATTATCCAAGCAATTAATTTATCTTCACCAGACGAAGATATTCAAGTAAGTGTTGAAATATCACAACAATATAATCAGTCTATGGATAGTATTCTTGGTTGTGAAAATAATTCAAGCATAATATGTGAGTCTGTTATTAATAATACCCGTCCCGCGATCATTGAAAAATCTTTAGGAAACAACCCTCAAACCATTAACATTCGATCAGTTTTTTCACTAAGAATATTTAGACTCAACTTTACAATTGAAAACAACGCTAACCAGGCTCAGAATATCGAGACAGTGAATAAAATAATTGCCACAATCAAATTTTTCTAGCTCCTACTAAAATTTCCTTTTGTTGGCGACTTAATTTTTTAATCACAATCTCTCGCCTTAGTGAATCACTCAAATTTAAACACTCTTCTTTATATACAAGTTCAACTGGTCGTCTGATTTTGGTATAGTGCGCACCACTCTTGGAATGATTATGGTTATTTATTCTTTTTTCTAAATTATTCGTTCGTCCTGTGTAATATGTGCCGTCTGCACATTTAACTATATATACAAAATACATTAAGTAATCCTTTTGCTAACTCCAATTATTTCTTTTTATTATCTGTTTCTGTTTGGCGAATGAATTTAATGTATCCCAAAGTCAAAGATACTATCAGACCTACTGAAACAACCAAAAACAAGAACTTAAGATTTTCAGCGCTAAATCCCCGAACTGTTCCATACAGTAGTGTTAATACTCCTCCTAGTAATATTCCGTCAGCAATTAGTAATATTTTTTTAAACAAAGTTAAGCTTGTTGTGACCAGAATAACTGCAGCAATCACTGCAATCATCGAGACATTTCTATTGTAGTCTTGAGATTGAGCGCGGTATATCTTTTCTGCTTGATCAAATTCTTCAGAGGATTTTTTGTAATCAGCGCATTGATCAGATTCTTTCAAATCAATTGAACAATACTTCAACATCGCTGGCATTTCCGGATATTTTGGACCTGAATAAAATGCAGAAACTCCAACACCAACAAAAACTGCTAAAAACACACCAATAAAAAGAGTATAAATAATCCGTATAATCATATTTCCTAAATCAATTATATTCCCACTTGTATATTTCAAACGGAATACTGGGCAGCAAAGGCGATTATTTAGAGTTTAAAAAAGTCCAGCAGATTGTAAGCAACAAACGCCGGCCAGACAATTGCTTTAAGAATACCGATTATTCCTTCGGTTAGAGTTGTCGCATTTTGAATAAAATAAATTAAAGCTCCAATTAGTCCCAATCCATAAACCGCATTTCCTCCACCACCCGCATGTTTATTAACTACTTGAACATGTTTCTTCATACCTATAGTTTAGAAAATGACATTAAATGTGTCAATAATTGCTAAAAAGAGCGAACTTTTTTGTTCTCTTCCTGTCCAATATATTTTGGTAAGTTCACAGAAGTGAATTACCACAAATATGCTGCGGGACAGGGATTCGAACCCCAATACCACCCTCCAGAGGGGCGTGTCCTACCATTAGACGATCCCGCATAGGTTATATAACGCTGAGTCTTTGTTCAGGTTCGGCAATTATACCCGAAACAACTAAATCTTTGAATTAAGGCTATTTGAAGCTAGCTCAATTTGACATTTTTGGTAACCTATAGTATAATAATACCCAGATCATTAACAAAGGAAGGTCCACAGACTTGCTCGAAACCCTCAGGTATCCGTCGCGTCAGCTCAAGCTCTTCTACCTCGCCATGACCGCGTTCTTCGCGATCTGGGCGGGCTCGATCGCCGGGCAGGCGCCCGACAGCAACACCACCGCCGGCTTCACGGCCATGTGGCTCGGGTACATCACTGTTCCCATCATCGTCGTGGCGTTCGCGGCCGAATCCCGCCGACCCATCCTGACCCAGGTCATCCTCTGCTTCTTCGGAAGCATGCTGATCATGGCTGGTTACTGGATTGGCTACGACTCGGTCAACGCCTCGCCACCGATGCAGTGGTACGAGCCGATCATCTTCGTAGTGTTCTCCGCCATCATGGTGTTTCCGATGCTCGTGTTCGCCGGCATCTATGTCGGCCTCAGCAAGCTCGCCCGCCGTTTCGGCCTCATACCGACCTTCCTCAGAGCCTAGGCAGACTCGCAAGAGGCTGCCAAGCTCTAAAGATCGAACAGGTAGGGAGCTTAACAAGCTCCCACCTCCCGCTTCAGCCCCCGATCCAAAACCAGTTGGACGGGGGCTTTTTTCATACATTAAATTACTCCAAACCGCGTCGAAGGCATTTTAGCTGAATTTGATTTATACCCTATAGTATGTTACAATTAGCTCCAAGAACTTTAAGAAGAAAGAGGTTAGGTTGACTTTGAAAGATAAATTCTTGGTTGGTCTGTTCGTCACCCTAGTTGGTTGCTGCCTTTGGGCAGGCTACGACTTGGGTTCGTCGGATGAGACTGACCATCCATTGCGAGTTCTCCTTCCCGTCGCTCTGGCAACTGTTGCTGTCTCGCTCATGCTTTGCAGTGTGGTCGATGTCAGCAAGGTTGATTTCAATAAGGCCTACGGGTTGATGCTTACAGCATCGCCCAAGGCTGTGAATACCGAGACTACAAGGACGGCGAGTTTTCTAGCTTTCACTTCAGCAGTCCTAGGTCTCGGATTTGGAGTCGGGATAGCTAGCGAGCCGATCGACTTGGTTCTGGTTCCGTTTACGGTGTTCATGTTCGTCATGGCCTACGGACCAATCATGCTCGCGACTGTCTTCTGCTTGAACAAGGCCTTGCGACTCATCCGTCGTGCTGCCTAGTCCCATAGCCCCTCATACTCTTAGTCCTTACGCTCTCGTCTTGCAAAAGTCGGGAGCTTTTTTTTGTTAAAATACATCACATAACTATGCCAGCAGAAAAAATTTCAATTACCCAAGCTAAAGAAGATAAGTTGTTTTACATAGTTGCCAACGTTGTTATTTATCGCGAGTCTGACCAAAGATGTTTAGTCCTTAAGCGTGATTCCAGAGAGAAGGTTCATCCCAATAAATATGCAGTTTGTGGTGGCAAACTAGAGTGGAAGGATTTAGATATTAATAATCCAACCAGAGTTAACGGCGATGTTTTGGATTATGAAGATGCTATCCAATCTTTACTTGATAGAGAGGTTTTTGAAGAAGCAGGTGTAAAAATCAAAAAAGGTCTCAAATATATCAATAATGTAGCTTTTATCAGGCCCGACGGTATTCCAGTTCTACTTATAAAATTCGCTGCCGTCTACGACAGCGGGGAAGTGGTTTTGGAAAAAGGTGGATTTACTGATTACAAATGGGTAAATGTAAAAGAAGTTAACCAACTGGAATGCATTAAAGGCATCCAAGAAGAACTCGCTCAAACAATTGATATTTTTAATATGAAAAAGCCCAAGAGTGTTTGATTTTCTTGGGCTATAAAGCAGTCTACCTTCATTTTCCTTAGGATGTTGGCGAGGGCATTAGTCGGAACGTCGACCTGACAAGCTCCTTGATTGCGAAGCTGAACTTTTTCGTCTTTCCTCCAGAAAAGTCTATGAGCATCATGAATATGGATGTAGCGCCGATAAAACAGATGATCATCAGACTTACCGATCCGTTTCCGAAAATGGTCAACACCTCTTTGGCAAAAACCATCGAGAGGAAGATCATTACACTCATCGCGAACGATAAAGTGAATCTTTCGATTATCGGGTCGGTTGGGTGAACATGGGCGAATTCAATCGAGATGCTGTCGAGTGTCTCGGTCGGCCTCAACCTATGGCGGAACTCAACTGTGTTTAGCAGTAGTGCAGTAACAGCCATAAGTATGAACACGCTCAGGTAGATACTTGGATCAAGTTCTGATCCACGAATGTAAATCGTGGTCACAAGCACCAACCCAAGAATCAGATTTTTGGCTTCCAATACGCGTTGGAAGTTTCGTTTCGATGGGCTAACTAGTACTGTTGTGTTCGACATCATAAACAGCGTCAGGATAACAACCAGCAAGTAGTCGTCTCCTGTCCGATTGTTTGTGTTGCTCTCATTCAGTACAAAGATGAATGCGTGAACAATGGGGTAGAAGATAAGAACTCTACCCATCGTTTTTGGCCTCATGCCGGTTCTTGCATACCAAACAAGTGCCAAGATCAAGGCAACAACTGCTGGTATCATTACAGATCCAATCGTGATCAAGATTACCGCGATCACGATAGCGCGCAAGATCAACACAACTGTTGTTTTCCTCCAAGATTAATGTGCTTTGCTGGAATTTTATATCATTTCGTCAATAAAATAAACTATAGGTTGAGTAATGTTTGGTAAGATATATCTATGCAAAATATTACCCGCTGTAGTTGGTGTCTCAGCTCAGATTTAATGACCAAATATCACGACAAAGAATGGGGAACACCTCTTCATAATGACAACAAACTTTTTGAATTTTTGGTTCTCGAAGGTGCTCAAGCTGGCCTTAGCTGGAATACCATTCTCAATAGAAGAGAAGGGTACAGAAAAGCTTTTGCAAACTACAATGTTTCCAAAATTGCCAAATATTCCAACAAAGATATAGAAAGATTAGTAGCCGATGCGGGTATTATCAGAAACAAACTAAAAATAAGATCAGCAATTAATAATGCGAAAAAGTTTATTGAGGTACAGAAAGAGTTCGGTAGTTTTGATCGCTATATCTGGGCTTTTACAGGTTTTGAATCAATAAATAATAAGTTTAAAAAAGACTCTGATATTCCCCCATCGTCTCCCCTATCTGATGAAATTGCTAAAGACTTAAAAAATAGGGGATTTAGTTTTGTAGGGACTACAATTATCTATGCACACCTACAAGCTACAGGTATGGTTAATGATCATTTAGTCTCCTGTTTCCGTTACAATGAGTTGACAAAATAAAATGATAAAAGGCAATACTTCAATAAAAATCGGATATTTTTTAATGGCTGTGGGTGTCGCGGTTTCCTTAATCGGTGGAATTGGTGCAATATCAGCTGGCGAAGAAACAATAGAAATCGTCAAAGGATTTTCTGAAGGTGCCATTGCCCTATCCGTTGGTGCTCTCAACTACTCAATTGGTATTCGTAATAAAAAAAACAGAAAATAATTTCGTAAAGCTAATCTTAAGTATCGATTCCTAACATCCTATTTAGGCCATTCTTATTGGATGGTTAATCATTGCCAAGTAACAATCAAAATATGTGTAGTAAGCGCCATTCGCTTAATTTTGGATTTTCATCAATTGAAGTAATTGTTTTTATTGGAATATTAGGCATTCTTATTTCATTAGTAATAATTGCCGTTAATCCTGCAATTCAGCTCAGAAGAACAAGAGATCTTCAGAGGGCTTCTGATCTCAAATCCATTCAAACTGCTCTCGAAGCATATCGTGTTGCAAATAATATTTATCCACTCTCAACTGACAGTTATGAAATATCTGGTTCACCTTGGGGAAGCAATTGGAGTACCTATATGCAATTACCTGCTGATCCGTTAAAAAACCGCTCATATGCCTATGTTTCTAGATTTGGAACAGAGTATCAACTTTATGCCAAATTTGAAAACATCGTACCATCACAGTTTTCCTGCAACGGCAAGTGCGGTCCGCTTGGAGCATATAATGCAGGGCTAGCGAGTGCTAACAGTTCGTTAGCATCAATTTATCTAATACCAACACCAATACCAAGTCCGACGCCGACACCGACTCCCAACGAACTAATTCCAGGTAAAGTTTCCTATTTTGGATCTACCGTGGCATATCCAAAAATAATTCAAGTTGATTTTGACCCGCTCGATGTCGAAGTTGGTAACACTCAATTAGTCACGGCCAAAGTCTGGTCCGTAAACCCAATCTCGAAAGTAACTATCTATATTGAATTAGATAACTCAATTACTGAAACATTAAATTTTACCCAAACATCCTCCGTAATTAGCAATCAAATTTACAGGGACACTTGGGCTGTTAGCATTCCCCATACTGACAACCACAAGGCGACTTACATTGCTCACCTTACTGCAACTGATTCAGAAGGACATAATATTACATCAGAAATTATTATTCGATAACTTATATGAAAAATTTCAAACTCAATTTACTCAAAAACAATATGAAACTATTGACTCTAATTTTTTGCAATCAATACTCACGAACATCGTCTAAAGTATTATTGACTTTTGTGTTGTTAATTATCGGCACAATCACAGTTGGAAAACTCAAATCGGTTTATGCAGCTTATACGATTAATTCCGCAACTCCAATCTGCGTTGGAAACATATCATCGCTTTCAGTTAACTACACAGTCGACGGGCCAAACGGAGCTGCTGGAAGCACAGATAATCCTTATAATCAATATTCGAGTATGTACGACTTCAGTCAATTTTTATCTGGTACATATTCCAACACTTGGAACAAAGGAGGGTCAGGTTTTACAGCAGGCGTAAGCTACACAATCCTTCTTCAGGATCGCAATTTAGGCTGGCCGGCCATGAACAAAACTTCGCAAGTCTTTACAGCACTCAACTGCGCGACACCTCCAACTATTACTTCACCGACCAAAACATCGATTACAACAACAGGGGCAACTCTGGGTGGAAATGTTACATCAGCGGGAACCGGAACCTGGACAGGTAGGGGGGTTTGTGTTGGACTTTCCGCCAACCCAACAACGGGTTGTACTTCAACAAGTGGTACTACTGGAGTATTTACAATTCCGATTTCAGGGCTCTCGAATAATACCCTTTATCACTATCGCGCTTATGCGACCAACTCTGGTGGAACTGTCTATACGACTGATGATACATTCACCACACTTAATCCAAACACAGCACCAACTGTTGTTTCAGGTCCTACTATTAGCTACCAGAACAGTCGGTTCCGAACCGGCCCCAACACGACTTGGTCGTTTTCGTTACGCGCTAGTGATGCTGAACAAACAGGTGCTAATGCTCTATCTTGGCAATTACGTACAGCTTCAGGTGGGGGAGGCACACTGATCACCAGTGGTACAACAACCAGCGGGCAGACAAATAATTATGGTAACTTTACATATAATCAAACAGGCATAGTTGAAGGTACTAATACTGTCTATTTACGAGTTTATGATGGTTCTGTTTGGTCTAATGATTGGTTTACTTGGGTATATAGAGATACTGTCAATCCAACCAGCTCAACTTCGATTTCTCATTCCCCTGCTGCGGTCGCAACTGACAATATTTACTCAGTTACATTTACTCCCAACGATGCCGCCAGTACAAATGCTAATGAACTGCTCGGATATGTGTATACAGGCGCAAATGGTACCGGCACATATCTTACTGGAACATCAGCTACTAGTGCTCAATCCAAAACCACGGGATCCATAACTGATACAGCATTAATAACAGGTGTTAACACCAGGTATTTAAGGATCTGTGATGGTGCCAATAATTGTTCTGACACTAGTTTTTCGGTGACCAAAAATAGCCCACCTTCGATCATAGCCTCAACCAAAAATTCCATAACCACAATTAGTGCAAATCTCGGCGCTAATATTACTACCGACAACGGTAATGCAATCACTGATCGTGGCGTATGTGTTGGGCTAAGTATCAACCCGGCTTTAGGTGGTAACTGTCAGAACACATCAGGCACCACCGGGGTTTTTAGTGTGATATTCTCCAATCTCAGTGCAGGAACCTTGTATCATTTTCGCGCCTACGGTACGAACTCTGCCGGCACTACTTACACTACAGACGACACATTTACCACAGTCACGCCCGCAACAGGCTGTACCTTTCCAATCTCAGGAGATGTTGCAATTGACTCTTCTTGCAGTATTCCCACAAACGGCTTGACTGTTTCAACAACACAGGTCAAATTAGTTGGGTCAGACACAGGAAATATCCAAATGAATGCCGATGTAACGGTCAATCCAGGAAGTATTTTAGTATGGGGACCGACCAAACAGATAGTTCGTGCACCAGGAATATCTCTTTTTAACGCCACAGGCACGCAAATCACTCAAAAATACATTTGTCTTTACGATCCAGACTCCGATGGGGTGCCTAATGATTATATGATTACGACACAAGGAGGTACGGCAGTACTTCAGGAGGATTCTAGTTGTGGAGCAAACTATATTAGACCTAATGCACTTAACGCAGCGTTTGTTAACTTTAACGGCGCACTCAAAGATCTCGCACCAGAAGACGGATTGTGTTTTGATACAGATATATGTAATTAGGGTAGAGTAATATTTTTATCGAGTAGGTTATTTAAAAGTTACGAAAAGTTTCAGAAAAGTTAAAAACTTTTCATAATTTGTATAGATCAAAAACGCGTTTATTCCGAGTAAACCTGGGAAAATTATTACCTTCTCAAAAAATCCTCCAGTTTTTGGGCGCATTGTCTTAACTGGCGGAATACCAAACTTAACAGGGATTGGAAACAATAGTGGAATACCATCTCTGGTTAACATATCCATAAACAAATGGGTTACAAAGCCGATCATAAAAGCCCACCAAACTACATTCATGTCGACAAGTAATACAGAGTGTAATATTTCCAAAAACCACCTAAGTAAATACCCTGTTATTGCTAGTCCCACAATCGAATGTGTAATTAGCCTATGCCCTCCAAGCAGTGGAGAGATAAGTTTACCCAAAAAACTGCCACCTCTTAATCTGCGCCATAGAGTTCCAGTTGATTGATCTATATCAGGAAAAAGTCCACCGATAAAATTAGCCGCCAACACTGTAATTAATGTAGCAAGTGACATATTTACCAAAGGAAATATTACAAAATAAATACTCAGTCCGGTAAAAGCTGCCAAATCGTGAGTTCGTCCTGTCATACAATTAATTATTTATATAATTAATTGTATGACAAGGCACATAGAAAACGCGCGAATTTTAACCAATATTCTCGAAAATAAATATAGTATTTTTGGTATTAACTTCGGTCTCGACTTTTTAATTGGTCTTGTACCATGGGTAGGGGACGCGGTTGCATTTTGTTTGTCTCTGTATTTACTTTACATCGCATTTGATGAAGGACTCCCCTATCGTGGGATTTTACTTATTATCTTTAATATCACATCCGACTTTTTAATTGGCCTTACTCCGGTTATAGGCGATGTAAGTGATCTTTTTTATCGTTCCAATTCCAAAAATCTAGCCATAATAGAATCTCACATTGCAGTTAAAATGAATTATTTACACAAATAAATTTCCGCCTTTATTTTTATTAATGACTTCATATATAGTAGATATTTATGAGTGATAAACCTTTACCAGTTGAGCCAGATTTTAATAATCCGCCAGCTGAAGAAATTGTTACCGATGAGAGTTCTAGCCCAGAACCAGCGGTTCAAAACATAACACCAGCAGTTCCATCAAGCGATGTCCAAACATTAATGGCTGTTGAGTCAATGTTAAAAAATGTTATTTCTAGACTTGATTTACTTAAAACAGAATTAAAAGAAGAAGCAGATATGCTTAAAAGTGCTTTTGAATCAGACCCTATTTATAGAGAATTTGACGAAAACGCTAAAGCTGCTGCTAAAGATAAGCTTGCCGCCAAAAAAGAAATTCTTAAAAAACCTGATGTTGCTGACCTAAGTTTAAAAGTTCAAAGCAAGCGTTCAGAAGTTAAAGAACTTAAAGAAAAAATGTCCGATTATTTAACTCAGTTTCAGCAACTATCTGGTTTGAACGAAATAGAAGGTGAGGACGGCGAAGTTCGTACAATTGTTTACACAGCTAGATTAATCAAACAAAATAGCAAGTTTGGTAACTAAAAATGACTCAACTATCTTCACTTAAGTGTGTACCTTGTGAAGGAGGAATGGATCCACTTACAGTTAAAGAGTTTGAAAAATATCTCAAAGAGATAAAAAATTGGGCAGTTGTGGATAATAAAAAAATCTCAAAAAACTTTAAACATAAAAGTTTTTCCGAAGCCATGATTTTTGTTAACAAGATTGCCGACATTGCAGAAAGTGAAGGACATCATCCAGACATTTTTATTCACAACTATAATCAGGTAAAAATAACCCTCTCAACCCATGCGATTGCTGGACTGTCAATAAATGATTTTGTAATAGCCTTTAAGATTGACGCTTTAGTCTAAAAAAATCGTTCACAATTATACCCAGAACCGCTCCAACTACTAAAAAAGACAAAGGGTTAAATTCCCAGGCGTTTTGTACTTTACCGTGTAAAATTGACGAAACACCCCTGGTCATTCCGCTGGAATAAGGTGCCCACCCAAATACTGATTCATATACAGATTTAATCGGTAAATAATACAGTTTATCTGTGGGGATAATCGCCAATGTCAGAGTTACTCCACCAAAAGCTACAAGCCTCCCACGCGGTGTGGAAAGGCTTGCAAGTTCTTTGGCAAATTGCCAATATTTTCCTTTAGGCTTTTGGATTGAGTTTTTTACCTTCGGCATCTGGTAAGTTGCCAGTTACGATTAAAATCACATCGATTATTGTCCACACTCCGCATCCGCCAAGTGTAATGAGTTTTAGCACTCCCAGTCCAATATATCCAAGATAAAAACGGTCTACACCTAAACCGCCAACTAGCACTGATAATAAAACTGCGACCAAAAAATTCTTGTCGCTATAAACTTCAGCTTTTGCAGAAGTCGTACTGACTGCTTTCTTTGCCATAAATATTAATTAAAACTTATAATTATTTAGATTATACCTAAAAATTAAATAAGTTTTTTAATTTGTACTAGAATGGTTTTATGACCTCAACTTCCAAAAAAATTATTGCCAGTCATCACCCCAAAAAACACTATAATAGTTTTCGCTATGCATTCTCAGGTATTAGATACGCTTTTTTACAAGAGCGTAATTTTCGATTTCACCTACTTATTTCAATTTCCATAATTATTCTTGGGTTTTTTTATGGCCTCAACTATATTGAATGGGCAATTATCGCTTTTTCAATTGGACTCGTTCTAATATGTGAAATGATCAATACTTTATTAGAAGATTTAATGGATTTTGTTTCCCCAGCATACTCAGAAGAGGTAAAAGTTATTAAAGATATTTCTGCCGGTTTTGTACTTATATCATCGCTAACTGCAGTTGTTGCTGGTCTATTAATTTTTATCCCAAAAATTTTTCTATAAAAATTAGCAATGGCAAAAACAAAAAGGATTGCACAAAATTCGATATCAAGGCGTTTAGAAAAAAGCGATATTTTTCATTATTTCTATTCTTCAATTGGTCTAATAATTGCAGTCGGATTAATTTTAATATTTCGAAAAATAGCCGGTAATTTGACGGAGCCAAGACTTGTTTATTTCGATGAGGGGATCTATCAAATATTTAGATACATTGCTTCGCCTACAACAGACTTTATAGCTGAAACAGCGTCATTTTTTGGGTCGACAATTTTTATACTTCCGCTCCTTATCGTCTCAGTACTTTTTCTAGTCAAAAACCATTTTCGTAGAGGTGCATTTATTTTGGCTTTTAGTACAATATCAACGATATTAATTAATAGTTTATTGAAATCTGTTTTTGTTCGGAATAGGCCAGAGGTGACAGACTATCATTTGCTTTGGCAAGATTATTCTTTTCCTTCTGGGCATGCCATGAGTGCGACTGTTTTTTATTGTGTGCTGGGATATCTGATTGTAAATTTTGAAAAAAATCCAACACTCAAGATAATCTATTCGTTTTCATTTTTTCTTATAACTATATCGGTTGCGATGTCCAGAGTAGCACTCGGTCTACATTACTTTTCTGATGTATTAGCCGCGATGGCAATTGGAGGGTTTTGGGCAATTTGGAATATTTATATTATCAAAATAATCTATCGCACTAAATGAATATTTTTAAAATATTTTTTAAAACTGAAAAAAATATTTCCAGACCAGACTTTATTTATAAACGTGAGGACAATAAAATTACCAAGGTTAATTTGATAACGAATACTGTATCTGGTCCATATATAATCAGCGATTTTTTATCTCACTCAGAGAGTTCTAAACAGGAAGTGGCAGATAAAAACTCAATAAATTTTTGGGATAGACTTTTTGGCACTAAAAAATATCAGGAATTTTCAAAAAGCGTCAAAGGATTCTATAACGAAGACAAGGTTTGGAAATATTTATCCAAAAAATATCTAACAATTTTTTCTCGAGAATTAGACCATCACGGCGTAGACATTTTATTATCCAAAGATGGCAAGAATTTTTTTGGTTTCCAAATCAAATCTTCAGACTATTATGCAGACCATTTTAGACAAACCGACAAATACAAAAATGTTCACGGATTAATTATTGTAGGACGGGAATTTAACGGTGACGATATAATTACTCAGGTTAAAAAAATAATCGATATTTACAATTTTTCTTGATTTTTTCCTTCATTAGTTTTACTATTAATTTGTTACAAAAGATTAATGGTTGCTATTACAGATAAAAAAAGACTTTTACTATCAACAGTTTTTATTCTTGCTATATTTCTTGTTAGCTGCAAAAAATCTTCCGACCCAACAACTTCTTCAGAGACAAATTCCTTAGCGTCAAAAGCTGGCGGACTGGCTGCGGCATTAATTTCTGGTGATAGTTTTAGGTGTAAATATACTAACTCCACCAACAACTCAACAGGGGAATATCTAGTAAAAAATAAAAGCTTTAGAGTTGACGGCCAGGAAGTTAATGGTCAAGTCTCATCTGTAATTGTTAATGAAAAAGGAATGTATATGTGGGCTCCGGGAGAAAAAAAAGGTTTTTTCTATCCCGCATCTGAAACATCAGATAGTAACAACGATACAAGCAGCAATAGTGATTTTGATGAATTTTTAAACCCAGAAAAACTTGATGAGAAAGAAAAAATAGACTGCCAAAATGCAATCTTGAATGACTCTGATTTTACTCCACCGACCGATGTAGAGTTTCAAGATTTTTCCCAACTAATGAACACCTTTACCAATCCAGGGGGTTCTGGTACCTCATTACCAAATATAGATCTGGAGAGTATTCCCCAATTAGAAGAGTAAATCGAATAGATATTCAATTAATTTAATATTTTACTGTATCCATACACATCAGCATTATTTCATCTCCAAAAGATTTGACAGTCTGAATATTTTTTTTCTATATTTAATTTAGTTAGCAATAATATTTATAACTAGCTGATAAAAATAATTATGGATAAAAGACTTTTTGTTGGAAACCTACCATTCTCTATGACCAGTGACAGTTTGCGTGCAATATTTGCTCCATTTGGTGAAATAGTCTCAGCAGAAGTAGTAATTAATAAGCTTACAAGCAGATCTAAAGGATTTGGTTTTGTGGAATATTCAACTAATCCCGAAGCACAAGCAGCCATTGATGCTTTAAATGACACAGAACAAGAAGGGCGCAAGATAATCGTTGCATTTGCCAAACCCAGACCTGACCAAGCCGCCCCTGAACAGTCCGCGCCAACAGAAGTTCCACCCGCAACTGATACACCACCTGTAGCTGAAAATACAGTTGAGACACCTTCTGTTGAAGAGCCGTTAACTGAATCGAACGTTGTTGAAACAGAGTCTGCTACAGAGACAACTACTGAACCAGAGCCAGCGTCCACAGAAATTACCGAAACTAATTCAGTTAACGAAGTAGCTACAACTGAAGATTCTGAGTCAGTAGCTAACAAAGAAGCGTAAATTTCAAACTAGATTGACTAATTTACATAAACAAATCCGGAGCAAACATCACTCAATGTTGTTTGTAGGTATTTTATTAGTTGTGGCTTCAATTGTCTTAATCATTACTACGCTAAAAAGTAGCATTACTACAGAAGCAGAAATTTCCAAACCTAATTTCATACAAACATCAAATAGAAATCCAACCGTCTCCCCTCCCAAAACTCAAAATCAAACTCCCCTACTTCAAGCAAAAAACTACAACGATTACGGTCTTTCGTTTTCAATTCCCTCAAGCTGGTTTGAAAGTGAAAATATTATTACACCAAACTTATTTTTAACCTTTAAAAAAGAAGAAGACGCTGAAGTAGTTGTAACAACATCTAAGAGCTTTACTGGTCATGGAGTGGATGGGGAATTAGTTTCTAAAGCAAAGATCACCGTTTCAGATATTGAAGGAGATATTCAAATCTGGGAGGATAATGGAAAAATTCGCAGTGTTATTGTAAATAATTTAGAAAAGGATGGATTGTTCTATACTTTTGAAATTTTTATATACCAAAACTTTGAAACAAACGAAACAGAATTTAGAGATTTTCTAAAATCTGTTAAATTCCGTTAAAAATATTTTTACCTTCGGAAAATTTTAACCCCCATTAATGTAAGTAAGAACCATACAACAATTGAGATTAACCAAAAAAACAATAGAACTACAAAATTATATTTTGTAAAAGACAATATCGCAGGAGTTAATATCCCCATCACCAAAAGATACAGAATAAAAGAATACAGCTGGTCGTACTGTTTGATATAGAACCATGCTTTTTCGTAAAATAAGCTCCAAAATCCTTTAATCATATTATTTTGTCTATACTTATCTTATGACATTTCTCGAAAACTACCAAAACTTCTTAGATATTTTTGACTCACATCTCCAGAAATATCTTGACTCGTTGCCTAAAAACTTGGCAAATATGGATAGTAGTACCAAAAAACTCATCGAAGTTTCATCGCTTGCAATTCAAGGTGGGGGTAAAAGACTCAGGCCCTACTTGGTCTGTCTTGGCTATCAAATAGCAGCAGAAAAAACATTCAATTCTAAGCCAGTTTTAGATGTTGCACTAGTTGCTGAAATTTTTCACACCTTTGCTCTAGTACACGACGACATTATTGATAAGTCGACAACACGAAGAAACCAAAAAACTTCGCATGTATTGTTTAATGAAATTCATAAAGATAATAACTTTAAGGGAAGCTCAGAACATTTTGGAATCTCGATGGCAATTCTTGCCGGGGACCTACTAATAGCCTACGCAAACAAAATTATTTCAGATATCCAGGCTGATCCTCAGACAAAACAGAATTTAAATACAGCATTTACAGACATGTTTATCAATTTAATACTTGGGCAATACCAAGATGTTTATCAATCATTCGATCCAGATAGGCCAAGCGAAAATATGATCATGTCGACTCTAAGATGGAAGTCGGGCGAGTATACGGTTGAGTTTCCTCTAAAGTTTGGAGCGATATTGGGTGGTGCTTCTGAAGAGCTTTTGGATTTTTTTGCAAAATTTTCTACCCCAATTGGGATAGCATTTCAATTAAAAGATGATATTTTGGGAATTTTTTCCGAAAGTACAACCACAGGAAAATCCAATTTGTCCGATATTAGAGAAGGGAAAAATACATTACTAATTAATTATGCGCTTGGGTTAGTTAATCGAGATCAATTAAACAAATTAAATTCGATTTTGGGTAATCAAGATGCTAACGAAAACGATTTAAAAATTGTTCAAGATATTCTCACTTCTTCTGGAGCCAAAGAAAAAATTGAGACAAAAATTACTGATCTTGCAAATGACTCAAAAAGCACTGTGTTGAATGCAAATATTGACCCAAAATATAAGAGTATTTTATCTGAATTTTGTGATTTTATTATCAGTCGTGATAAATGAAATAAAGTATAATGCCTATTAGTTAAAATAAATGAAAATTATAGAAAATAAAAAAAGACGATTTCAAAAGACCGACATATATTGCGCCTTTCTACTTTTGATTGGTGGAGTTATGAATGCGTTCCCTGGTTTGTTTACTCCAATTGCTCAGAGTATTGCTGTTGGATCATTAAATTTCCAGATGGTTCTAGGTGTTGTGTCTGTCATTCTTGCTCTTTATCTTTTGCTTGAAAAGAGTAGGTAGTTAACCAAATTATGAAACCAGTTTCCAAAAATGATGTTGAAAAAGTTTTAACCGAAGTAATTGATCCAGAGCTCGGAGTTAATATGGTTGATTTAGGTTTACTTTACGAAATTAATATTTCACCTGAAAACCATGTCGATATTGTTATGACCCTAACTACACCAGGCTGTCCTTTAGGTGGTTTTTTCCGTAAAGATATTAGAGATAGGTTGGCAGATTTAGAAGGTGTTAAAAGTAGTGATGTTAGAATTGTTTTCGATCCGCCATGGGATTTCAGTCGAGTTACTGATTTAGCCAAAGCCCAATTAGGGTTTGTCTCCTAATTAATGAGATTATTCCAGTACATAGCAGTTATTTTTCGATAAGACTTTTCTGTTTTTTCCCCATAGGTCCAATGGTGTGTTTGGGGTGATTTATCAGCTGGACTATTACTAATTGCCAGTCCATCCCCAATATAAAATCCGATATGTTTATGTTCCTGTCCGTCAGGGTAAAGTATGTTCTCCCATACCAGAATACAGCCTTTTTTTGGTGAAGTAATTTTTGTCCAATTCGACTGTTCCAAGTCTTTAACTGTTCCGTCAACAGTTGCATGTCTGTCCGTAATTAACTTAAATAAGTACAAAATCCCCGAGACAAATTGGGCACAGCTTAAATCTCCATCAACCAAAATATCTTTCTTTTCTCCGTCAACCTCAGCCCAGAGATTTTTAAAGAGTTTGGATCCAACAGAATTTCTTATGGTAGTCGTGTAATTATCAGATAATAATATTTTAATAGCCATTTCGTTTATTTTATCTTAAATCGTTTAATTTACATAAAATTACCAACAAAAATTTTAAACAAATTATAAGTCGGTAGGAAATTTAAGATTATTTTGTTGGTAATGTATCTAACAAATTAGACTATAGTTTTTGTTAATTTTGTTTATAGGATTGATATTTTCACGGGTCTTTATTTTCGGGTTATTTTCGTGTATATTTAATTCAAAGCTAAAGGACTTTTTAACCCTTGACACTCGATATATCTTGTACTTAAACTAGATTTATACACAAGATATTGTATATCTTGTTAAAAGTTACTCGAGGTGTTTAAAGCAATTTAAAAAACAAAATAAGCTTTTTTAATCACCTTGTTTTCACGCTTGTTACATCATGAAATGTCCCTACTGTTACTCTAGTTCCAACAAGGTTGTCGACAAAAGAGAATCTGACGATAAACGGATTACCCGTAGGCGCAGACAGTGCCTTAAATGTGCAAAAAGATTCACCACCTTTGAACGTGTCGAAACCATTGATTTGTTGGTTGTCAAAAAAGATGGTCGTCGCGAACATTTTGACCGCAACAAGCTGAGGTCCGGAATTGTCAAAAGCTGTGAAAAGAGACCAGTCCCCGCTGAGCTTATTGAATCAACTTTGGACAAGATCGAAACTGATCTAAGAAGATTAACTGGTAACGAAATTCACTCCAAAAAGCTTGGAGATTTGGTGATGAAACATCTTAAAAAAGTCGATGAGGTTGCCTACATTAGATTTGCTTCAGTCTACAGACAATTTACTGATCTGAACGACTTTGAAAAAGAACTCGCTTCTTTAACCAGCAATCTTCGGGCTCGTAAACCCTCAACAACCAAAAACTAAAAGCTGATTTTGTTTTTCCTGCCTCGGATTATATATTTTCGACGCAGGTAATAAAAAGTCTATAAAAATTTAAAGAAAGGAAATAAAAATGGCGCTGCCAAAATCAAAATTGAAGGTAAATGAACTTCAAAAACTCGGTAAAGAAATACCAGCTCCGCCATTGGATCTTCCTGAGCCAACACTATCCGAAAATGCCGCATATATTGCGAAAACCAGATACGCAATGCGCGATGAGGCAGGTAATCCAGTCGAAAATCCAAAAGAAATGTTTTGGAGAGTTGCCTACAATATTGCTACAGCAGATAGGAACTACAACAATAATTCATCTGAAAAAACTCTAAACACCGCTCGTACTTTTTACTCAATGATGGCCAGTCAGGAGTATATTCCTAACACTCCAACTATGGTTAATGCAGGCAAGCCCAACCAACAACTCTCGGCTTGTTTTGTGCTTCCAGTCGAAGATAGTATGCCGGCCATTCTTAAAACAATGTCCGATATGGCAATGATTCACAAGAGTGGCGGTGGAACAGGATTTTCATTTTCCAGGCTTCGTCCATATGGAGATGTTATTGGTTCGTCACGCGGTACAACCGTTGGTCCAGTGTCTTTTATGCAGGCTTACAACGATGTTACGACTCAAATAAAACAGGGCGGTGTACGCCGTGGGGCAAACATGGGCATTCTTCATATTACTCACCCAGATATTCTTAGGTTTGCTGTTCACAAAGTTGATGAGTTTTCGTTAACTAACTTTAACATTTCTGTCACCGTCACTGAAGATTTTATGGAATCAGTGCGCGCCGATAGTCAGTTTATTGAAGGTAACGAAAGCTTTGATGTTGAAGAACTAGAAGAAATAATTTCAGAAATAAGATCGGCTCAAGCTATTCGCGATGTTGACCTTAAATTAGTCAAAGTTGAGGAGGGGGTTAAAAAACTTTATGAACTAACCCGTGCCACTAAAGAAGGCGAAGGGTATGAGCTAATCAATCCTCGCACCAACCAAGTCGCAGGCAAGCTTAACGCCAAAAAAGTTTTTGATCTTATTACCCGTTTAGCTTGGCAGTACGGCGACCCAGGCATGATTTTAATCGATAGAATTAACAATTCTCGAGCCAACCCTGTGCCCAAATTTGGCATGATTGAGGCAACCAATCCATGTGGTGAACAACCGCTCCATCCTTATGATGCTTGTACACTAGGGTCAATCAACTTAAACAAGTTCAAAAAAGGCAAAAATGTCGATTGGGACAGACTAAGAACCGCTATTCACGAAAGTATTCACTTTTTGGACAACGTTTTGGATATGAATGAATATCCTCTTCCAGAAATCCACAAAACAACTCGCGCAATTCGTCGTGTTGGTCTTGGGGTTATGGGCTTTGCTGATTTACTGGCAGGTCTTGGAATTGGCTACAACACTCAGGAAGGTTTTGATAAAGCTGAAGAAATAATGAAATTCTTCCAAGAAGAAAGCGATAATGCTTCAGAAGATTTGGCTAAAATCCGCGGCAACTTTGGTGCCTATGTTGGTTCGATCTATGATGGTGTTCGTCCGATGCGCAACGGTGCCAGAACAACTATTGCTCCGACGGGAACAATCTCAATGTTGGCTGACTGTTCAAGCGGAATTGAACCTCACTTTGCTCTAACTTATGCCAAAAATACTGTTGAAGGAAAAAGACTTTTTAACACTATTGAAGAGTTTGTTAAAGCGGCCAAAAAGTCAGGAATTTATTCCGATGATCTTTTAGAAAAGATTCAAGATAACAAAGGTTCAGTTCAGGGACTTAAAGATGTTCCACAAGATTTACAAAAAGCCTTTGTTGTTGCTGGTGATATTGCACCACTTGATCACGTTAAGATGCAGGCCGCCTTCCAGCGTTTTACTGATAACGCTATTAGCAAGACAATTAACTTCAATAACGACGCCACCGTTGAAGATGTCAGAAATGCTTACTGGCTTGCTTATGAACAAGGGTGTAAAGGAATTACTATTTATCGCGACGGTTCTCGTGATAAGCAGGTTCTAGAAACCAAAAAAGAAGGTTCGTATTACGACCAAATGACTGGTAAGAAAAAATCCGACAGTAACGGACACTCAGAAATCCACTTCCCTGTTTTACCAATGCGCAAACCAACACCAATTGAAGCTTGGGGGATGCGTGTTAGGAAACCATCCGATGTTGGTAATGTCTATACATCAGTTTTTCGCAACGCGCAAAACGAACCTGTCGAGGTCTTTATTAATATCGGCAAATCAGGAGCTTATGTTTCTGGTGCAGCTGAAGTCACCGGTAGATTATCTTCACTTGCTCTGAAATACGGCGCAACTTTAGAAGAAGTTGCCTCAGAATTGGTCGGAATTAGTTGTGGCACCCAGTACGGAATTGGCCCAAACGCTATTTATTCTGCTTTTGACGCTGTTGGTAAGTCACTGGCTGAAATAGCCTCTGCTAAACAACTCAATCTTCTGTCTCAGGATATTCTAATTACTGATGACAAACCACAAGAGGTAGCCTCAAACGGGCATACTAATGGTCATTCTTCAAACGGACACGCTCAGCAAGCTGAAGTTCAGGCTGTTCAGGAGCCACTTATTAAAGAAGAGCCACTTGCTTTAGAAATTAAATCTCCGCTTGAGAGCAAAGTTATGACTCTCGACATTAATAATTCTTGCCCTCAGTGTGGATCGCCACTTGCTTTCAAAGAAGGCTGCAAGAGCTGTATTAACCCAATCTGTGGCTGGTCCAAGTGTAGTTGATTGGATGACTTAATTGTCTAATGCAAGGTAGGAAGTTATTTATTCTGCTAATCGTTTTTCAGATTAGTGTAATAAGTCTACTGATATATAAAATTACATCTGGTAATCAAAATCAGTCGGTACTATCTGTTAATTCTCTCGAGAAAGAAAAGTACAGACGGCAAGATAGTGTACGAAATCATTATTATGATTTCGTACCAGATAATGTAGTTAGATTTTCTCTCAATTCTCAAAACATCAAAAACGATTATATAATCAACTATGATGGCCTAGCAGAAAACACTGATATTCAACCATACAAACCAAATAATACTTTCAGAATAATAACTTTAGGAGATTCGTTTACTTTCGGACTACATGTACCACAAGATCAAAATTTCTCAAAAATACTTGAAAGATCATTAAATAATAGCTGTAACAAATATGCAAATTACGAAGTAATAAATTTTGGTGTTCCAGGGTATGATTTGCGCTTCGCTGGGGATAAATTTATAAAAAAAGGTTTAAAGTACGATCCAGATGTTGTTTTTTGGTGGGTAGGAGTAAGAGATATTGATACTTACGATTCTGAGGTTAAGTCCTTGCTCGAAGAATACCCACCCAACTCTGAAGGTAACTCTAACACTGAAAAATATAATATTTATTACAATAAGATAATATCTGGCTTCAAAGAAAAATTAGGTTCTGACTATTTTATAGAGAAAAATATGGAGACACTAATCGATGTTGAAACCAAAAGTAAGCAAATACCTAAAATAATTATTGGTGAGAGTGGAACAATTAAAATTTTAAATGAAAAAATTAACTCCGACCGTCACGATATTGACACATTTAATACCCTTACACTTAACCCAAGCTTAAGAAGCAGTCCTGAACTTACTATAAAAGACGATCATCATCCCACTATATTAGGGCATACTGTAATCTCTGAAACTATTTTCAAATTCCTCTTTCCAAATTTTTGTTAAAAATTTAATTTAACCCATAGTATTTGACTTTTAGCTTCAAATTTGATAGAATTACCTTCAAGAAAATTAACATCTCAGGAGGTTACTCTTTGCCGGTTCATACCATTCCGACTCATCAGGTTCAGTGTCTTTCGGGGCACATCTACAACGCCGCAGTCGGTTCCGAGCTCGAAGCTGATTGCAAAAAGCGCGAACAGGACGGTTTCATCGACGCTCTCATTCTTTCTCACGACGAATGCGAGGTGTGTCTTGAGACAGCCCTTTCAAGAGCCCGACAAACCTACCAGGCTCTTTGCGGCGACTGGGGTTGCATGGGCGACTGTGGCGCCGAAACCCCAAATCAGTGCCAAGGTGAGGAGGGTATTGAGAGATACCAACTTCTCCTCAATGTCGCCACCGAGCGCAATCGCCCTCCAATGGCTGCCTGAAAACGGCAAACCATACAAATTCTTATCCCCGCCTTAAAAAGCGGGGATTTTTTTGGATAAAATTTGACAATATTTTAAAATAACCTATAATCTCACTCGGATTTTGTACTTTCACAAGGAGAAAGTTCTTACCCATGGTCAGTACCGCAACTTCAACCTTGCGAGCAACCGCTCGCGCCATGGTTGAGGCTCCCAAAGTCATTTTGGCAGCCGATGAATCAATCGGCACAATGGGAGATCGATTGAAGTCAATCGGTCTTCCCAACACCCCCGAAAACCGCAACACTTTTCGCAAGCTGCTTTTTTCCACTGCCGGTGTCGAAGACTACGTCGCGGCTACCATCCTCTTTGAGGAGACCCTTGCCAACCCCGAGCTGGTCGAACTTTTGACCGGTAAGGGCATCATTCCAGTCGTCAAGATCGATAAGGGTTTGGCTGACTACGGACCAAACGGCGAGAAGATCGTCAAAGGCTTTTTTGCAGAAGAGCTCGAAGCCAGGCTTGAGCTCTATGCTCAGCAAGGAGCCAGGGCGACCAAGTTCCGCAGCCTCTTCTCGATCACAGACGACGAGCTCCAGCTGCCAACGGCAGAATGCATTCTGCTTAACGCTTTCGCTCAGGCAGAATTCGCAAGGATCTGTCAGAACGTTGGGCTCGTGCCGATGGTCGAACCTGAGGTTGACTTCAAAGGTGCCCACTCCATCGGCACCTGTGAAGACGCATCTTGCGAAGTTCTGGCAACGGTCTTCAGTCGGCTTGAACAGGCTGGTATCGACTACGAGGGTATGGTTCTCAAGCCTTCAATGGTGACCTCTGGTCAGTCGGCCGAAAATCGTGCCGGCACTTCCGAGGTGGCTATGCGCACCCTTCGAACGCTCCTCGCTTCAGTCCCGGCCGATGTTGCAGGAATCGCTTTTCTGTCCGGAGGACAGGGAGACGAAGAAGCTGACGAGAACCTGGCGGCCATCGCCAGACACGGAAGGGAGCAGATGGCCCCATTCAGGTTTACCGCCTCTTTTGGTCGTGGCTTGCAACGCAAGGCCTTGGCGGCTTGGGGCGGCAACCCGGCAAACGCCGAACTGGCCCAGACAGTCTTCATTGAGAAGTGTCGCCAAACCAGCGCAGCCTCGGTCGCCTAGGATACGATCAACTGATAATCCCGCTTAAGATTTACTTTTAGGCGGGATTTTTTTTATTTGATTGTGAATTTATATACCCAAAACTTACCTAAGTTTTTCTTTTCAAATTGAGTAATATTATTTGATTTCAAAAAATCATCTGAAATTTTTTCGTCAAATGAACTTAAATTACTTTGAAACAAATAGGTTATTTTTGGTGTTTCATCTTTAAGTGTTAATATTTCCCAATCGATTTTGTTGTTATATTTTTGAGGAAGATCAAGATTATTTTGTCTAATCAAAAATAATAGTTCGTCATTTCCTGCCATGTCTGATATTTCATAAAAAACCTCGTATTTATAATTTTTAACATTCTCATTGCTTAAATAACTGACTAGCTCAACTTTATCGTCATAAGTTGGGCCATATGATTGTCTAGAAAAAATATCGATATTTATTTGTTGAAAATTTACTAAAAAAATAAAACCAAGTATTGTAAATATAAAAACACGTGAGAATAAATTTTTTATCAGATATCCAACAACTACAGCAAATAATACATAAATAATAGGCACAAATTGTGCAACGCTATTTGAAACAATCATTGTTCTGTCTGCATTACCTTGATAAGCAATTAATAACAAGTGAGTGAATAGAATAATTGGAATAAAAATTAATAGTTCTTTCTGCAAAAAAAATGTTTTATTATCAATTTTTATTTTAGTTCTCAATAAAAACATAAAAGATTCTACTGCTATAAAAAAAGACAAAAGATAAGCTAAAGTTTGTTTGTATGGAAACTGATGGAAGAGTACAAAACCAAAAAATTCGTTAAAACTTAAAATATTTTCTTTGAAAGAAAATACATTTAATATATTTATATTTGTACCATCAAGTTTGAATAGTTGGTGAAATATGGCAAAGTTACTTTGTCCAAGCATTATTAATATTAAGAAAATTTGTAACAATATTGAAAGTAAAAAAATAATAATAGATGTTTTAGATTTCAATATTTTTTTTCGATTAATAAAAACTAAAAATAATAATATAAAACTTGTTATATATGTAGAGATATGAGCTTGAGATAATAAAAAAACCGAAATAAAAAACATAACCACTTTTAGTTCTGATCTGTTTTTTTTATCTGATATTTTTAAATATAGATAAATCGACATTGAAGACAAAAATGGAACAAGGCTTGGATTCCATTGCGTTCGAGAATAATTCACAAGGACAAAGGAACTAGTAGATATTATCAGCGCAAAAAGAGCAGCTATGTTCCCCGCAATTTTTTTTGTAGTTAAATAAATTAAAAAAACAGTTAAAATTCCAAGCACTACAAACAACCAAACCACCATTTTGGGGTTAAAGTTGGTTAAAATTCCAATCGGAATTAAGATCCAATGAATTAATGGTCCATGATACAAGTGTCCAATATTCAGATTATTTGTTGCGGTCGGACCAACCCAATAGTCGTCGGTAAAATTTAACTCCAACAAATTTTTAACAATCAGCTGCGATCGGAACAATTCAATTGCTTGTTCACCATCAAATCCAAATGAAAAATATTTATCAATCTCATTGATTCTTAAGTAGATAGCAAAAATAAAAATAAGACCACAGGCCAAAAAATAACAAATATTTAACAAGCCGATCTTTCTAGCCTGTTTAATTATCATTATCACCTAAATATTAGAAAATCCTGTTTGCAGTTAAAAACCCAATTAGTATTGTTCCCCACCATCCTATTTGTGAAACTATTGTCGCCATTCCAATTTGGATTTTAAACATTATTGGCGCCGCCCCAAACTTCACATCGTTTAGTTTTTTTGCCCACCTTTTTATGTATTCCAAATATAATCCGTTTATCCCCAGCAAAATTACTAAGCCAATTTTCAACTGCGTTCTCGGCTTATTATAATGAGCCCCCAAAAAAAGACCTGATAATACCAGACCAAAAAAACCTATCCATATTAGTACTTGCGTTACTTTTGCAACCGACAAAACTTGGGATAATTTTTGTTTATTAATAACCCACAAAAACCCCCAGACATCAATTACAATTACTGCCCCAAAACCAACTACAGTTGATATCAAATGTATAAACAATGGAATTTTGTCAGCAAAATCGACCATTAAATTTTCTCTGGTAAGACGGGCGGAGTCACTGGCGTTTTTTGTACTTTATTTTTTCTCCTTGTAATTTCGACCTGAACAAA
>CAYROP010000010.1:0-32513 GCA_964426075.1 uncultured Gammaproteobacteria bacterium
TGTTTGGGAGTTTATCATTTTTGGTTGTAATAATCTCGACCACATCGTGGCTTTTTAATTTGTGATCTAGTGGTACTTGTTTATTATTAACTAAAGCACCTGTGCAATTATTGCCAATAGTCGTGTGTACTGAGTAAGCAAAATCGACAGGAGTTGAACCAACCGGCAAGTCTTGAACATCACCAGCAGGAGTGAAAACAAAAATTCTTTCACTAAAAAGATCAATTTTAAGGCTTTCCAAAAGCTCTTCGTTTGATTTGACATCGTTTTGCCAAGAAGAAAGTCTACGCATAATTTCTACTTTTCTCTCATCTGCAACAAAACCTTTATCTATTTCCTGACTTGATGAATGGTGTTTTTTTTCAGAATAATGCCAATGAGACGCAACACCATGTTCAGCTTCTTCGTGCATAAATTCGTCACGAATTTGTACTTCAATAATATTTCCACCTGGACCAAAAATTGCAGTATGGATTGATTGATATCCATTATTTTTTGGATTAGCTACATAATCTTTTAAATATCCAGGTAACGGCCTGTATGCTTTATGTACAAGACCAAGAGCCTTATAACAGTTTTCGACATCTTTAACTATTATTCTCATTGCTAAAAGATCATATATTTTGGTGATATCTCCTGATATTTCTGTTCGATTTAGCTTGCGATAGAGTGAGTAAATGTGTTTTTTTCTTGATTGGATTTTGAAATTGATTTTTTGATTTGTTAGAATCTCTGAAATTTTTTGTTCTGCTTCAGCTAGTGATTTGTCTAATTTTTCAAAACCTTTGGTAGCGATTTCAAGTGTCTCTTTATATTTGTCTGGGTATAAATATGGAAAACTAAGGTCTTCTAATAAACCTTTCATTTCTCCAATCCCTAATCTTTCGGCAAGTGGTGCGAAAACTTCCAATGTTTCTCTGGCAATCCTTTCTTGTTTGTGAGGAGGTAAAAATTCTAGCGTCTGCATATTATGAGTTCTATCTGCGAGTCTAATAATGGCTACTCTAATATCATTTGATGCGGCAAGGAACATTTTACGAAGATTTTCGACAAATTCTTCTTTATCAGAAGTTAATCGAATTGATTTTAGATTAGTTACCCCTTCAACTAATTCGTTAACTTTGGTGCCAAATTCTTTTTCCAAATCTTTAGATGTAACTGCAGTATCTTCTAGTGTATCGTGAAGAAGGGCTGCTGCAATAGCAATAGTGTCATACATATTAAAATCGATTAAAATTGAAGCAACATTAAGCGGATGAACAATATATGGATCACCAGACGCACGCTTCTGAGTATCGTGAGCTAAATTAGCGTAAGCGTAAGCCTTCTTAATAAAACCTGTATCTACATCAGGTGCAACTTTTTTAAATTTTTGTTCGAGCTCGTTGTATGTTTTTATCACCTGTTTTAGCTAGATCAATTAATACTAACTGCAAACTACTTCTTCCATTAAATTCGTTGAGGTTTAGAGTGAATATTATATCAATATAGTCACCATACCTAATTGAAGAACTTTTTTCTGCTAGACGAAACCCAATACAAGAAATATTTTCTAAATCAATTTTAATGTGCGACTGATCGGAACCGACTTTTGAAATCTTCTTAACTAACTGATTCTTTAATAAAAAAATCGGTTCATTATTACTGTTTCCAAATGGGCGAAGTTTTTGAATCTGATTATATAAATCCAAATTAACATGGTGTGACAAAAGTTCTGTTTCAACAAGAACCTCTTTATAAAATTTTTGATTGAGGTATTTTTTTTCAAAATGTTCATTGATTGATTTTTTAAGCTTTCCAATGTTCTCAGTTTTGACAGTAAATCCTGCTGCCATGGTGTGTCCACCAACATCTTCAAGTAAATCTTGTGACGATGAACGAAGTAAGTCTGTAATATCGACCCCCGCCACTGAACGCGCAGAACCTTTAGAAAAAAGTTTACCTTTGGAAATTATTATCGTTGGTTTATTAAATTTGTCATTAATCCTTCCAGCTATTAAACCAATAATGCCTTCATGCCAATTTGGAGAATCTAAAATAATAATTTTTTTATTTTCATCAACTAGTTTAAAAGCGTCAGTTACTCCGGTCGTTGTGAGATTTTGTCTTCTGATATTTGTTTCTTCTAAAATTTTCGATAAATCCCTGGCTTTTTGAGGACTGTTTGTACAATAAAGCCTTAATGATTGTATTGCGTTATCAAGTCTTCCCATTGCATTAATTCTTGGAGCAATAATATGACCCAAGTGATACTCATCTATTTTGGACCTATTGATCGAAGAAACGCTAAACAATTCGACAAGGCCTGGTCTTTTGGTTGCTTTGAGATATTCGAGTCCATGTTTAACTATCGCACGATTATGGGAGACAAGAGGCATTTGATCAGCAATTGTTGCAATTGAAGCAATTGCAAGCTTTTCATAAATATTTTCTAGTGGTAAATTAAAATATTTATGTAACTCGTAGGACAACTTCCAAGAAACGGCTGCACCACAAATTAACGTTGTGTGAATAAGAGAGTATGGCTTGGGAGATTTATCTGGAATAATATGATGGTCGGTTAAGATAACATCGATTCCTAAAGATTTGGCATATTCGATTTCCTCAACTGCAGTTACTCCGTGATCAACAGAAATAATCAAACTAACCCCAGTGTCTGAAACCGACTTTATCCCTGCCTTTGAAAAACCATAACCTTCTCTAATCCTATCGGGTATATATGGCATTACGTCAGCCCCAAGACTTTTAAGTGTCTCCCAAAGAATTGCAGCCGCAGAAATTCCATCAGCGTCATAGTCTGAATAAACTGAAATTTTTTCTTTATTTTTTATAGCTTTTTCGATTCTCAAAATGGTTTTTTCCATATCAGAAAAAACCATTTCAGTAACTCCACTTAAACTAGGAGTGAGAAAATTATTTATGTCTTCATCGGTTGTTATATTTCTGTTTTGAAGCAAAATATCAAACAATTCAGGAATTGTAAGATTCAGTGGCGACTTTTTTGTTTGAACTTTCCAAATAGTATCTTGAAGCATATTAAAAATAGTTTGATTATTTAAGCTAAAATAGACAGAATTAACAATATACTCTTTTTGATATCAATATGAATTTTAACGATATTCCTACGGAAGTGATTTCAATCCTAGATGTTTTTGAAAAAAATAAATATGAAATTGCAATTGTTGGCGGAGCAGTAAGGAATTTAGCTATCGACCACAAAGTAAAAGACTGGGATTTTGCGACAAATGCCACTCCAGAGCAAATTTTGGAGATGTTTGACGGATTTTACGACAACATATTTGGAACAGTAAGAGTAAAAATTAATGATATTTTTTTTGAAGTTACAACATATAGAAGTGAGTTAGGATTTTCTGATAGCAGAAGGCCAGACAAGGTTGTATGGGGTAAATCATTGATTGACGATTTGTCGAGAAGAGATTTTACAGTCAATGCAATGGCAGTTGTTAGAAAAAACAATAAATTCGAGCTGATTGATCCGTTTAGTGGTATGAGTGATTTGGAAAATAAAATTGTTCGTTCAGTAGGGAATCCAAATGATAGATTTGTCGAAGATGGGTTAAGAATTATTAGAGCAATTAGGTTTGCAATCCAATTAAACTTCAAGATTGAAGAGAAAACCTTTAGTGCACTCACAGAACAAAGAACAATTTTGTTAAAAATTGCAAACGAGAGAATCAGGGACGAGTTTTTGAAAATAACCTCAAGTTGTGATTCTTATGATCATTTTATGCTTTTATGGGATTCCAAAGTAATAGAAATTATTCTTCCAGAATTAGCAAAATGTTTTGGGGTAGAGCAAAAAAGCCCAAACAGACACCATAGTTTTGATGTATGGAAACACAATGTAATGTCTATGATAATGTGTCCGTCAGACGACAGTATAGTAAAATTTTCGGCACTTATCCACGACATAGGCAAACCACTGGTGGCAGATATTACTGAAGAAGGTGTAAGAACTTTTTATAATCACGATATTGTTGGAGGTCAAATAGCAAAACAAATTTGCGCAAGATGGAATATGTCAAAAAATGATTCGTCCAGAATATATAAATTAGTTAGATGGCATTTGTTTTCGGTTAATGAGTTTCAAACAGATAAAGCTATTCGAAGATTTATAAGAAATATTGGTGAGGAAAATATTCAAGATATTATTGATGTTAGAATAGGAGATCGATTGGGTAGCGGTTCAACTAGAGAAAGCTGGCGGTTGAAAAAGTTTCGCGAAAGACTAGTTGAGGTAAATAAAACCAACTTTGAAATTAAAGATCTTAAAGTAAATGGTGTTGATGTGATGGAGATTTTTGATATTAAACCAGGTCCTGATATAAGAAAGGTCTTGGAGCATGTTTTTGAAAAGGTTGATTCTGAAGAATTAATAAATGAAAGAGATCTGCTTGTTGATTATCTCAATAATCTAAGAGCGTCTAATTTTTTGAAACAAAATTAATATTGGTGTTGCAACAAAAATTGACGAGTATGTTCCACAAATTACTCCAATTAACAGTGTAACAACGAACCACCTAATTGATTCCCCACCAAATATTGTCAGTGCTACTAACACAAAAATAACCGTTAAAGATGTATTAAGTGATCTTACAATTGTTTGTAAAACAGAATTGTCTAAATTTCTAATAAAGTTTTTCTCAGGATGCCGAATTAAATTTTCTCTTGCCCTGTCAAAAGTAACAATAGTGTCGTGAACGGAAAAACCAAAAATTGTAAGGATTGCTGTAATAAATAATGTATCAACTTCTGCACCAAAATATTTACCTAACACAGCATAGATACCAATAGTAATTACAACATCATGAAATAGTGCTAAAACTGCAGAAAGACCAAAAGCTAATGGGGTAGTAGGTTTGGGGACTTTTCGAAAAGCCCAGGTAATATAAATAATAATTGCTAAAAGTGCTAACCCCATAGAAACGAATGCCTGCTTGGTTATCTCTTCAGATACACTTGGTCCAATGATTTCTAGATTAAGCTCTTTGGGCTTGAACGACTCTAGCTCTTTATTAAGATTTTTGAGATTTTCAGCCGTGGTTGGTTTAAAACGAATTTGGTAGGATTTTTCTCCGCTCTTTTGAATGCTTACTAATTCATTTTGTGTTTTTGTTGCTGAATCTTCAATAATTTTTCTATCTGGTAGATTTTCAAACTCAAGCTCATACTTGGTACCTCCAGTGAAATCGATACCCAATTTAAGCCTAAAAACTACTATCGATATAATCGATGCAATAAAAATTATTATTGAAATTATAAAAAATATATTTCTGACTTTGTCGAAACGATTCATAAATTATTTTGCTGATAATACATCTTCCAATATTTCATCTTCAATCTTATTGGTAATCTCTTCCAATTTGATTTCAAACTTGGCGACTCTTGAGTTGAGAAAGTTTTTTGTTTTTTTATCATCGCCGTCTGAAATTAAAAGTAAAAGTTTCTTTTTGTCCTCTTCAGGGAGCAATTGAAGTAAATTATCGAGCAGTTTGGTTTGGTAGAGGTTGGCAATAAGAGGCCAAACCTTGTCTAACTGACTGTCATTTAGATCATCGAGTTTTAATTTTTTTAGCAATGATTTTTTCTTTACACTAATTAACATAGCTTAGTTTTTAATAATTTATATTAACAGGTCCAAGAGGAATTTTATTCTCTGGATCATCCACAAAAAATAACAAGATTTCTCCCTTGGCCGGCTTGTCCCAAGCCCTCATGTATTGCATTATCTCTGGCGACCCTCCATAGGCCTTGCCAACCCATTCAGCAGGACCTGCATCACCAATGACGCCAACCACCGCCTTACCATTTACAGGATTAAGTGCAACAACTTTACGATGCTTGAACCATTTATATGCTTCTTTAACATTACCTTTCCAGTTTGGTGATAGAAATGTTTGGACAGCAAAATAATATTTTTCTTTTTCGATTAAATCCGGAGTTAAAGCTTGTTTGGTAGGGGCAAAATATCCCCACGCGCTGCGACCTGGAGTCATTCCAGACTTGGCATATTTAGCGAAGTCGTCTGGATTTTGTAACTGATCAGAGACTGTATCGCCTGGATATCGTGGCATATGCTGTTCTCCACCAATTTTTCCAAAACTTTTATTTAATCTAAAACCTTCAAGCTCTGGGGTTGCCTTAGTACCTGTGATTTGTGATACGAAACCAGAAAGCTCTTGTGCTTGTTCGTTTGAAACGTTTGGACCTGCCTGTAAGGATTGTTGAATGCTGGATAGTAATTGAGCATTACTAACTACTGGTGTTTCTTTCGTTTGGGTTTGTGTAATTTGAGTCGATGGATAATTTTGAATTGCACTAGCGGTGGACGGGACGGCTGGCAACATTGATGACGTCAGCATTGCTGCTGATAAAACCGGAACAGTCACGAAGTGAACTAGTTTTGGAAATAAATTTTCTACTGGAATACCAACGCTTGCAGCCCAACTCAATACCGCTTGGTGTTTTTCGGTTAATGCGCTTAGTGCTTTTTGTTGACTTGTTTCTAAAACATTAAAAAGTTTTTCAAAAAAATCAGGCGCCATTTCGGCATTTGTGATTTTTGGTGAGTGATTTTCGGCAGAATTTTCCATATTTATTTGTAAAAAATCTTGAGTAGTCTTCGGCTAAAAGTTATAGCTGAAAACATAGATATTAGTACACCAATGGCAAGTGTGATTGCAAAACCTTTAACTATTGAAGATCCAAAATAAAATAAGATTGCGGCTGTAATTAACGACGAAACATTCGAGTCGCGAATCGAACTCCAAGCCCGATCGAACCCAAGATTAATTGCAACTCTTGTATCTCTACCTCTTTTTTTCTCTTCTTTAATTCGCTCGAATATTAAAATATTAGCGTCGACTGCCATACCAATTGATAAAACAAAACCTGCTATACCTGCAAGTGTTAAGGTGACAGGGACAAACTTGAAGATTGCAAATGTTAGTAGAGTGTAAAAAATCAGAGCTACGGATGCCACTACCCCTAACCATCTGTAATAAATAATCATAAAAATAATGACAGAAATTAGCCCAACAATAGTTGCAACTAAGCTTTTTTGCAAAGATTCGCTCCCCAGGCTTGGACCGACATTTGTTTGCTTAATTACTTCAATTGGTGCAGGCAATGCACCACCGTTTAGTAGATTGGCTAAATTCTTCGCACCCTGTGCATCAAAATCACCACTGATTTGAGCTGTACCACCTGAAATTTTTTGTTGTACGGTCGGTTGGGTAATTAATTGCTCATCAAGAAATACGGCAATTGGTTGACCAATATTGCGTGAGGTAATATCTTCAAATTTTTTTCCTCCCTCACTAGTAAACTCAAGTGTGATTACATAACTACCAGACGATGAAATACTATTTGATGTTCCAGACGCTGGTGTCGCGGTTGCTCGCTTAAGATCATTTCCCGTTAGTTCTGTATCTTGATATATTTCTTCTTCTTTGGTTAGGGAAGCAGACGCACTAGCATCGCGAGCTTTTTCAGTTAATTCTTTGTATTTAAGTTGAGCGGTAGTGCCAATTAGGTTTAAAGCTTGGTTAACATCGCTAACACCAGCTAACTGAACGTTAATTCGATAATCTTCACCAACTTTGGAAGTTTGAATAACTGGTTCAGATACACCTAATCCATTTACGCGCCTTTCTATTATATCTCTGGCTGATTGCAAAGCCGCATCTCTATCAGTAGATGGAATACTATCCATTTTGAGCCTCAAAGTAATATCCGCCCCTCCCTGCAAATCTAGACCCAACTTGGGTTCAAGGTCGCGCTCAAAGTTAATTCCAAGTTTATTTAAATTAATTGTGGGGTGAACAACAAAAACGTCAATATCTTTGTTAAAAATATTAAATTTTACTGGTGTACGAGGAATATCAATCGCAACTACTAAAAGAAAGAATCCAAGTAAAAATAAAACGCCAGTGTGTCTAAAAATTAACTTAAGCGGTAAAAACAGAACCCTTCTTGGTTTTGAACCTTTGCGAAACAACATATATCTCTAGGATACAACAGCGGCCTTGGCTCGCAAAAGATCTTCTTCATCCCCTATTAACATGATCCTAGGAGATCTTAATACTTCTTCAATGAACGGATCAGTTCTATTTTTTCTGAAAACAAATTCTTCCTCGGTCATTGGTGTAAAATTAATTTCACGATCTATTCTAATTTCTTCATCACGAACGATCTTAGCTAAATCCGTTAAAGCAACATCTCCAATCACAAGCAAATCAATTTTGTCTGGATTGTATGGCTTACCTTTTGCGAATGATAAAGAAAGCGTCGCAAATTTTATTTTACCGAGTTTGGATTTGTTTTTAACAATTTTTCCTCCCAATCCTGAAGTTTTGTAAACCATTGAAAGTAAATCCTGATACAAAATATTATCTGATCTAAAAAAATAAACAAGCCGATTTGCTCGTCGTTCTGAGGTTAAGAAGCCTGATTCTTCAAGGTGTGATAATTCCCTTCTAACCGCATTAATCTCTTCACTGGTTCTTCTCGTGATTTCGCGAACATGAAATACTTCATTAGGATTGGTTAGTAATAGTTCAAGTATTTTTACTCTAACTTTAGAAACAATGAGATATTTAAGCATCTTAATGTAGATAAGCGAAATTGTACAACTATTTTACCCTAAATTATAATTGGATTAAACATTGAAGTACTTGTAACTTAATTGTAAGTTACGTCTTGCTCAGAAAATGTTGGTACAGTCTGTATCCAAATCTGCCCGCGATTTAACTCTACCTCTTTACCTGTTTTAGCATCGGTAAAAATTGAACGATCTAGTCTTGTTTTTTTGTTCCATTTTATGGCTGTTACGATTCCGTCTTGAAACAGCAGTCCTGTTCCTACCCCTTTATTGTCATATAGCAAGTGCTGCCCAGCATCATACCCGTCGTTAGCTACAGACTCTTCTTGAAACTGAAGAATAACTACTTTTGGAGAAACAGTCGAGCTGTTTGTTGTATCTGTGAATGCACCCGTACTTGTGTGATTTCTATCATAAGTGTTTGTGGTTGGATTATATGTCCAATTTACTCCGTAATCAGCAATAGATTGTGTCCAAAATGGTACAAATATTTTCGTGGCTGTAGCGGAAGTGGAAGCAGAGTCATCTTTGAATTTCCAAGGGGTAAAGCTCGCGTCCCATCTTTCACCATCGATCTCTGAACCCCAGTCACGGTCTAGTCCGGCCTTCCAAAGTTTTTCTGTGGTTGTGTGAACATTGTGAGGAGCGACACGATCTGCACCTCTCCAGTATGTTGGAAACCCTAATCCAAATTGATCCATATCTCTAATTCCATAGTCAATAATTTGTCCGAGAGCATTGGCCGGCCCAGGCGTGTTAGCTCCGCCAACATGTGCATAAAGTGCACCATTATATTCAGATAACCAATCTAGGAAATATGTTCTAGCTGACCTGACTGGGTGAATATCTCCAGCATCCTGACACAAAAACATTGCCATAAAACGAGTTATCCCACCTTCAGCAACTGCTTCGTAGACTACGTCTGCGTGAGTTAATCCACCTTGAGGTCTAGCATCGGTTGAGTTTTCAACCATTACTGCAAGTGGAGGTCTTTTTTCCCAAAGATCCTTTTGATTGACGGTGTGAAGCTGGCCATTTAATGGACAAGGTTGATCTTTAACACCAGCTTCATCAACTCCCGACTTATCGGTTAAATTGAATCCTGACTTTGAAACTAAGCCACTACCGACTGAAGTTTTCGAGAAAAAAACTAATGATGAGGCCGTGGATAATATAAACAAAACTACGCTTGAAACTATTAAAGCTTCCTTAGTAAGGCCTTTGTTAAAGATTTGCATTAGGAATTTTTAGAAATAACGTTTTAACTTATTTTTTTAAGGCAGGAGTACTAACTAGTGTTTAATTTTCTTCCTTTGGATAACTTATACATAATAGTCAAATTATTTTCAATAGTGATAATGATTTTTAAACTCAAAAAATATTTGCATTAACCATAACCAAGTTATTGGTCTTCAGCCTCTAAATTGTTGTACAATTTTTGGAAGCTTAAACTCTTCCAATTTTTGGATAGATAATTATAAAATTTAGTACAACAATTTAAATGCCGTACAAAAAAAATATAAACAAAAACGAGCGAAGACTAAGGGAACTAGCAGGGGCGATTAAATCATCAAAACCGGAACATATTCAGGTATTAAAAACTGAAGGACATCCAGAAACAAAAGAAGTAGTTACCAATGATGTCGATGTCCCAAATATTAAACCTGACATAATTAAGGTCTTAGTTGTCGCTGCGGCAATTTTAAGTCTGCAAATTTGCATAAGCTTGACAAGCTTTTAAAAAAGGTGCTACTGTAGCTACAGGCATAACTTAGCCTCAAATGAGGCTACATACAAAAAGGAGGTGAATGAATAAATGGAAGCATATTGTGTTAAATGTCGTACAAAAAGAGAGATGAAAGATCCAGTACCTGTTACTATGAAAAATGGTAAACCTGCAACCAAAGGTAATTGCCCAGTTTGTGGTTGTGGAATGTACAAAATCGGAGCATCCAAGTAGTTTTCTATTGGATTACCATCTGAAGAAAACCCCCAAGGAGAAAATGTTTCCTTTCGTTGAATTGAAGCATGATTATGTTGGGGATTTTCTTTTTTATTAAAGTTAAAGATTCGGAAGATTGATTTTAAAAGCTAGGCTTTCTGAAAAGTGTTTTTTTTCAACAAAAATAGACTTGTCTAAATCAGCTATTGTTCTAGAAACTTTCAAAATCTTACTAATTGATCTTGGTGATAAGTTAAGTTTGCTGACTGTTTCAACAAAGTAGTCTAAATCTTTACTAGCAAAATTAATTTTTTGGATTAGATTTTTATTTGATAATCGAGAATTAAACACAAACTCACTGTCACTCCTGCCTTTAGCAAAATTAACAGCATCGATAATGCGTGATTTAACAGATTTTGACGACTCCTCGTTAGTTGCTGAAACCATTACAGTTGGCGGTAAGTCGTTTACTGAAACAAATATATCAATTCTGTCTAGAATTGGTCCGGATAATTTTTTCCTATAATTATCCAACTGAGAAAATGTACAACTACAGGATTTTAGTGGGTTACGATAATAGCCACACGGACAAGGATTTGTTGAACCAACAAGAATAAAATCAGCAGGAAAAGAGATTTTATTGCCAGACCTAGAGATTAATATTTCATGATCTTCCATTGGTTGTCTGATTGATTCAAGGATCGATCTTGGAAATTCTGCCATTTCATCTAAAAATAAAATTCCATTGTGGGCTAGTGATAGCTCTCCAGGTTTGGCTTTTGGTCCGCCACCAACGACACCAACTAATGATGCAGAATGGTGTGGATTCCTGAAAGGTGGTGTAAAATATTCAACCCTTTTAGACTCTAAATTAGCGTCAACAAAAATTGAATATACCTCCTTAGCTTTCTGACTAGTCAAATCAGGAAGAATTGTTGGAAATGTTTTTGCAAGTAAAGTTTTACCTGTTCCTGGTGGCCCATAAAATAACACATTGTGTCTACCAGCTGCCGCGATTTCTAGAGCTCTTTTTGCTAAGGATTGTCCTTTAATGTATTTAAAATCTAGCTCAGATTTTTTTGTTATATTTTTGAGTTTTTTTGCTGTCACTAAACAGATTTCTGGTACTTCAAGTCCATTTATTATTCGACACAAGGTTTTTAGAGAATCTACAAAAATAACATTCAAGTTGAGAAAAGAATTTTCAATTTCTGATTTGCAAGAGATTGGCACAATAACGTTTTTATACCCTAAATTCTCAGCAATTAATAATTCAGACAAAATTCCTTTAGAAAGTGTTAATTGTCCATCTAAATAAGTTTCACCAAAAAATAACCATTTTGAGTATTCTCCTATTGTTATCTGACCAGATGCTGAAAGTATTCCGATTAATACTGCTAAATCAAAATGAGAGCCTTCTTTTTTTGCATCAGCGGGAGTCAAATTGACAGTAAGGTGATGCATAGGAAAGTTAAAACCTGAATTCACAATCGAAGATCTTACTCTAGATTTGGACTCTTCGACGGTTTTATCACCCAGACCGACAATTTCGAAACTGGGTAGTCCGTGATTACTTAGATCGACTTCGACAGTTACTAGAGAATTTTTGAGTAACGAGGATGTGGTTAATATTTTTGTAGTCATACCCAATATTTATACTTGGGCAGAGGTTGTATACAATAATACGAAGATAATACGAATATTGCAATAGGTAAAATTTTAATTAATTAATATCCTAGAGTATTTTATTTTAGTCAAAAATGATATAATGACAGTTGTCAGGAAGCAGCTCGGCTACTGTAGTAATACAGAGGAAAGTCCAGACTGCATGCAAAAGGGTGCGCCGTGTAAACGGTGACGCGCAAGCGCTAGTCCTTGATATCTATCAAGGCGGGTTCAGAATTAACTGAACACGAGAGCAACAGTGACGATGCCTTCATTTATTTGAAGGAGTGAAACGGGCAATCCTCCCCGCAGCAACCACGAAATGAACCATTTAAGGTATTTGCGCCAAGGTTTAAAGGTTGGGCATCTAATGGGAAAACCTTAGAAATATTGTCTTTTGGCAATACTAGATAGATGGCCGTTAAAACAGAATCTGGCTTATTCGCTTCCTGATAAAATTTAGTCTTTTTTGTTTTTTGGAAGTCTACCAACAAAAAATTCGTTCACAAATATTTTGATTGTTACAGCAATAGGCACTGCTAAGACAGCTCCCATTATTCCATAGAGTTTTGTACCAACAATTAGTGCCAAGATAGTAACCAGAGGGTTAATACCAATTGCTCTTCTCATAACTGAAGGAACAATTAGGTTGTTTTCAAGCTGTTGAATGACAAAATAAAGTGCAACTGTGGCGATTCCAATAATTGGTGAAACAGTAAACCCAGCAAGAATTGCTGGAATTGCTCCAACTATTGGTCCAATTACCGGTACAATTTCTGAAAGACCGGCAATGATTGCAAGTGGTAAAGCATATGGAACACCCAGCAAAGCTAGTCCAATGTAAGTGATAACACCAATAATTATAACTAGTGTTATCTGCCCCCTAACCCAAGCCCCAAGTCCAAACTCTAAGTTTTTAATAAGTTTTTCAGCTCTTTTCTCATTTTCTCCAGTAAAAAGTGATTTGACCATGTTCGTAATTTGCTCCCAATATAGTAGCGAGTAAAAAGTAATCACAAACATTGTCATGACTGAAAAAATAGAATTAAAAAATCCAGCAGTAATCGTGACGGCGTTTGAACCAAAACTACCAAGCTGGCCGGTGATTGATCCAGATATCTGATCAGATGGAATGTTGTTGATTACTAAAATATCGTTAACCTGACCAATAATGCTTGGCAAATTCTCAATTAATAATGTTGTTTGTTCAATAAGTGGAGGGATTATTACGCGAAAAATAAGAATAATAAGGCCAATTACAATTAAATAAATTATTCCAATTGAAAGTGGTCTGGGTATTTTACGTCTTACTAAAAAATCAACAGGACTTCTAAGTGTTGAAACGAAAATAAATGCAATGAAAATTAGGAATATTACATCCAACAACTTTAACAAGGTCCAAGATGCGGCCAATGTTGCTAAGGTGAAAATAATTGTGCGATGTGAAATTTCAATACTTTCCGGAAAAGTTTTCATTATTTACTATTATACCAATCTAAAACCTGAGTTTGAATATTATCTTGTATTGTATCGATGTTTTGGAAATTTAATTCGAACACATGGGTTTTTTTGATATTTCGCATCCATGTAAGTTGATTCTTGGCGTATTTATACAAAGCTATAGGCAGATGAACATCTAAGTATTCCTTTGTAATTTCACCATTTAAATATCTATTCACTTCACGGTAAACAAGACCAATAGAATTCGTAATTTCGTCTGAGTATCTAGTTTTTAATAACTTAACTTCATCAATTAAACCCATATTGAGTTTTTCTTGATACCACAACTCAAGTCTTGACCTTAATATTTCTCTATCAGGCTTGAGATATATAAAAAAACAGTCATATTTTTTGGTTAATGGTTCAATTTTGTGAATTTTTTTTGAATATAAAACTACTTCAATCGCACGAATAATTCTCCTTGGATTATTTCTATCTGAAAAATTAAGCTCTTTATATTTTTTTGGACTAATTTTGTTCAAGTATTCTGTTAACTCTAATAAGGTTTTTTTTGTAAGCTGACTTCTAAGATCTTGATTGGGTGGAATATTTAGGCTTTCAATCGAATTAAAAAGACTACTTATATATAGCCCTGTACCACCAGCAATTATGGCAACGTTATTTTTTTTATAAATTTTATCCAATATTCGTTCAACGTCTTTATTAAAATCTGACACAGAGTATGTTTGACTAGGCAATATAACATCATATAAGTTGACTCTTATTCCATTGATTTCCCAATAACTTTTCTTTTTTTTAATCTGATCTGACTTGGAAAATTTTCCGGTTCCAATATCTAAACCAGAAATTACTTGTCGAGAATCTGCGGAAATAATTTCAGTTTTTATTTTTTTTGCGAGCTTTACTGACAAGTTGGTTTTTCCTGAAGTAGTTGGACCAAAAATAATTATTAATTTGTTTTTCATTTGATTAAAGATTTTTAAACCGAACTGAACTAGAATACTATATTTATGAGTATAATTTTGTTTTCAAATCGATATTTTAAATTTTTTGTAAACCATTGGATTTGGACAGTTTTTCTTTTAGCAAGTTTTTTAAGGTTTTTTGACCTTAATTGGGACGGAATATATAAACTTCACCCAGATGAATTGAACATTTCTATAGCGATTCACAACATGGAAGAAAATCGTAATTTTAATCCAAATTTTTTTGCATACGGAACTTTACCAATTGGAATAATATTTGCTATTAAACAGTTTTTTCTGCATTTTTTTGAAATAACACTGAATGACTATTTAATAGGTAGATATATATCAGCAACTTTGAGTAGTTTGTCGATTTTGATTTTGTATAAGTGGGTTAAATCATTTGCAATAAAAATATATCCAAAGAATGAACAACTGTTTTTATTTATAGTAATTTTTATTTTTGCCTTTTCTCCAGCTGTAATTCAATCAGCACACTTTATGACATTTGAGTCTATATTGATTTTTGAGTACTTACTATTTTCAGTGGCGTTGACTAATTATTTTTTGAAGAAAACAAAATTATGCTTATTTTTTACCGCACTTATCACAGGTATTGCATTAGCAACAAAGATTACTAGTTTTTTCTTATTTCCAATTTTTATATTGATTATTTTTTTAACTTATTACGATAGATATAACAAAAAAAATAATATTCTAACTATTGCTCAACATCTAATTTATTTTCTTTTAATTTCTACGCTTACAAGTGTAGTATTATCACCGTTTTCAATTTTGTCTTGGGAAGAGTTTTTAAATGCAATAAAATATGAAAATTCAGTTGCTAACGGAGGTTTGAGAGTTTTTTATACACAACAGTTTTTTAATACTATTCCAATAGTTTTTCATATAAAAAGTGTGTTAGATTTTTTGCTTGGAGGATTTATTTGGTTGGTTTTTACAATACTTGGACTATTTTACTTTCCAAAATATATAAAACATTATTATTTGTATATTCCTTTTGCTTTCTTAATATTTGGATGGCTACCTACAAGTTTTCTGTTTGTTAAATGGATTAGGTATTCAGTTTACTTTACGCCGTTTTTTGCAATACTTACTGGATTAGGATTAACGCAATTATTAAAAAATAAAATAAAAGTGCGCACTACAGTACTGGTATCTATCTTTATTTTTAGTTTAATAAATTTATTTATGTTTTATAAAGTTTATATTAAAGATGATACTAGAATAACTGCGGCAAAATGGGCAGAAAATCACATATCTGAAGATTCAAAAATTTTATCTGAATTTTATGATCTGAGCATAATACCGTTTAATAATAAATTTATGGATTCTATAACTTTGTTTGATTTTTATAGTTTAGAAAACGTTACTTCATCAGAAAATTTATCGAAAGAGCTTGAAAAGATTGAGTATATTATTTCACCGAGCCAAAGAGTGTGGGGAAATCTAAATTATCAAAAGGGCGACCGATATAAAATTAATTATTTTAATGCACTTAATGATTCAAAACTTGGATTTAAACTAGTCTATACTTCCAAAGTTGATACAGATTTTTTGATTTTTGGTTTTAACCAAAAAAGATTAGAAGAAACATTTTCTGTGTTTGACCATCCAGAGGTAAGAATTTACAAAAAAATTGCACATAAAAGTTTTGAAGATTATTTAAAGATTATTACAGCTAAATAACTAATGAAAAAAATTTTTTTAGATTTAATAGCTCAAGAAAAAAAAATTATTTTTTTAATTTTTATAATAATTACTTTATTTACAGTATATTTTAGATTTTATAATTTAGACTGGGATCTTGGTCACTCATTTCACCCTGATGAAAGAAATATTATTGGATCGAGTGTCAACGCAAGCTGGTTTTATGATCCAGGATTCTATTCATACGGAAGTTTTCCTAGCTATATTTATAGATTAGTTGCTGATTTTCTAAGTCAATTAACTGGGGAGAACTATGTTACTTATTCAAACTTACTAATAGTTGGAAGATCAACTTCTGCTTTTATAGGAACAATTAGTGTTATTTTATTTTATTTTCTACTTAGAAAATTCTTCTCAAATTATTTTGCACTACTTGGAATGCTGTTTATATCAACAGGTATGTACCTCATACAAACATCTCACTTTGCAACAACTGAATCATTAATGTTGCTATACACAATATTAATTTTATATTCGACAATAAACCTAATACAAAAACGGAATGCTTTTTGGGCTATTATCCTTGGTTTTGTTTTTGGAATATCACTAGGAACTAAAATTACATCAATTAGTTATTTGTTAATTATTTTATCAGGATATTTTTTATTAATTATTAAAAATTTCAAAATAAGATTACTTAATATTATTAAATTAGGAGCGTTAACTTTATTTTCGACAATATGTCTTTTATTTTTAACTTGGCCTTGGCTATTTTTAAACTTTGATAAGTTTTTAGAAGCTTCTAAATATGAAATTGGTGTGATTAATGGTTCATTAAATGTTCCATACACAATGCAGTATATTGGTTCATTAAATTATTTTTATGAATTTAAAAATTTATCATTTTGGAGTTTAAATTTTCCAATATTATTTTTGTCAGCATTTGGACTAATTATGATGTTAAAAAATTTTGGTAAGAAAAATTATTTATTACTTGTCCTTTTTCCATATTTTATTTTTTACTTCTTAGTAATAGGACAGAATTTTGCAAAGTTTAATAGATACATGATTCCGATCATTCCAATTTTTATTACCTTTTCAATATATGCACTAAATTATATATACGCTTATTTTAAGGATAAGAATATTAGAACTTTTTATTATTTTGTATCAATTTTTATTTTGGTGATTACTCAAATAGCATTTGGATTTTCTTATATGTCAATATATTTTACCGAACAAACAAGAATTAAAACTTCTAAATGGATTTATAATAACGTCCCTACAGAGGCAAAATTACTAACAGAACACTGGGATGATGGACTACCAATACCAATTAAAGGATATACTTCAAATTATCAATCGTATGAGCTCAAAATGTATGATCAGGATAATGAAGCAAAAACTTTAGAACTTGTGGAAAAATTGTCATCTTCCGATTATTTAATTCTTTCATCACGCAAGCTGTGGACTACATTAATCAAACTTGAAAACAAATACCCGGTTACTTCTAGATATTATAAAAAGTTATTTTCGGGTGAGCTTGGATACAATGTAGAATACACAGGTAGGTCCTATCCAAAAATAGGTATTATGGAGTTGAATGATAATTGGGCAGATGAATCATTTCAGGACTATGATCACCCTGAAACTTATGTGTTTAAAAATACTATTAAATTGTCAGCAAATGAAATATTAAATTTGCTTAAAAATTAATGAAAAAAGCACAAAGGAAAATAAATATTGGTATTGATATTGATGGAATTTTTGTAAATAAACCACCATTGGTTCCTGCTAAGATTATTAATTATTTGTACAGGAAAACTAATAGTAAATCATTGGAATATAAAATCCCTATAAATTATTTAGATAAAAAATTTCGAACAATTAGTCATTTTGGGATCTTTAGACCAATAATTAAAAATAATCTTCAATGGCTTAAAGAAAACGCTAAGAATAAAGATATAAATATTTATATAGTGTCAGGAAGATATTCGTTTCTAGAAAATAAAACCAAAAAATTACTGAAAAATAATGGAGTAGAAATTACTAATAAAAAAATTAAATTGAACATCAAAGACTTACAGCCTCATATTTTTAAAAATCAAATAATTAAAAATCTAAAAATTGATTTAATGGTTGATGATGATATTTTTATGTTGAAGTACTTATCAAAACACAACCCAAGCAAGACATTTATTTGGTTTGCTGACTCTCCGTATTTTAAATCTGAACAAGACTATAAATTAAACCAATTTAAGAACCTAATCAAAATTGATGACTTATACCAGTTAAACGAACTAATAAATCAATGATACTTGCAATAATTCAAACGCTATATATGTGGGGAATTTTTTTGATTTTGTCATTTGTTTTTTATCCAGTAACTAAACTATATTTTTCAAAATCCTTCGATAAGGGATGGGTAGCAGCAAAGATAATTTCACTTCTAGTTATATCATATACAGCATATTTAATCGGTATTGTAAAAATTTTTAAATTTGGCACTTTGGAACTGTGGTTAATTTTGGGATTCTTTTTTGTATTAATAAAATTTGTTTTTTTGAAAAAAAACAAATCTAACAACAAGTCAATTATTATCGATACAAGATTTATTGTCATTGAATTAATTTTTCTCTTTCTTTTTATTTTAATGTCATTAATTAGAGGATTTCAGCCTGATATTTATGGACTAGAAAAGTTTATGGATTATGGATTCATTCGCTCAATTACAGAAGGAACATACTTTCCACCAAAGGACATGTGGTGGGCAGGTGAACCAATAAATTATTATTATTTCGGACATTTGTGGATTGCAGTACTAATTAAAATTTCCGGAATTGATCCAGCAATTGGTTACAACTTAGGATTAAGCGCAGTTTTTGCACTAAGCACGACATTAATAATTGTTGTCGTTCGGACTTGGACAAAAAATATTTGGCTTGGTTTTTTAGGAGCATTTATTCATTCTGGAATAGGAAATTTACAATTTATTACAACGATTTTTAAAAAAGGTTGGGACCAATACTGGTACCCTGACGCATCAAGATTAATACCGGGAGTAATAACCGAGTTTCCTGTTTATAGTTATGTCGTTTATGATCTTCATGCTCATGTAATAAATATTCCGATTGCTATTCTAATTTTGGGCCTGCTTGGCCAAATTTTTTTAAACAAAACTTTTAGATATATTGATGCTATTTTATTTGGATTTATTTTAGGTGTTTGTTTTATGTCTAATGCTTGGGATCTACCCATATATTTAACAGTGGCAACTGTAATTCTTCTTTTTTATATTTTAAAAAATGTATCAACCAAGAAAGATATATTACATTTAACAAAAAGACTCTCTCTTACAATCGTAATTATGTCGATGACTATTTTGCCATTTTTGATATTTTTTAAGAAAGTAGATGCCCCAATTTTAGTTACAGACTATCATAGTCCACTATATATGATGTTCCAACTATGGGGCTTTTGGATAATTATTTCTGTAAGCTTCGTAGTTTTTTTGTTAATTTTTAGAAAAAAAATAAAATATTTAGATTGGTATATATTAGCTTTGTTTTTAAGCGCAATATTATTTTTAGTAATTCCTGAGTTTGTTTATGTAAAAGATATTTATGGGCAAGATTACCAAAGAGCTAATACAGTCTTTAAATTAACTTATCAGAGTTGGAATATTTTTGCGATTGCTTCTGCTTATGCAATTTGGAGAATTTCTTTTAAAAGTGTTCAAGGTAAACTCAGATTTTTAAAATATGCTTGGATCATTATTATTTTTGCTTTACTTATAAGCTGTGCTGCATATACTGTAAGAGCATACATGACGGGATATGGTGATTTTAAAAACTTTTATGGATTAGATGGTGAAAAGTTTATAAAAAGAATTTATGGTGATGATGAAATACAAGGAATAAATTGGGTTAGGAATAATACAAGTTCTGAAGATGTTGTATTAGAGGCGAGTGGCGATAGTTACACTGATTATCAGAGAGTATCAGTTAGTACTGGTCGTCCGACTGTTGTAGGTTGGGCTGTTCATGAATGGTTGTGGAGAGGTGGATTTGATCCAGTTGGAGCTCGACAAACTGATGTTCAGACTATTTATACAACTAATGACGATTATATTTTTAAAGAGTTGACTGAGAAGTATAGAGTAAAATATATTTATTTGGGAAATCTAGAAAAGCAAAAGTATTTAAATATTCCCGGGCTTGGTTTAACTAATAATGCAATTCAAGTCTACTCAAATCCAAATGTTGTTGTTTATATGGTTAAGAATTAATGATTAAATCAGAAACATTTTTTGCTTCTCTAATCGCGTAATTTGTTCCTCTGTCGAATGGATAGATTTGAGACATGGTACATAGATAAAGATTTTTAATTGGGGTTTTTTGTGTAGGTATTGATTTTTGATAATTATTTTCAACAATTGGTTGAGCATATAGTGCGTTAAATTTGGAATAGCTTTCAATCCATTTTTCAGAAAATTTTGGATTAATTTTTTTGAGATAAGGAATAAATAATTTTAAATTATTTTCAGCTGAGTTGGTAAACAATTTATCCTTATGGTTTACATAATTACCTATATATAAAACTGATTTGTTTTTATATGGCTTCATTGGGACAAAGTTGGTGTGTTCAATTAAAACTAAAAATGGAAAGTCTTTTTCCATAATATTTAACCAATAATAGTTAATAAACGATTTTTTGAGCACTAAGTTGAGAGTAGTTGCAGAAACCATTTCTTTAAGTTTTAATTTTTTTGCGTATTTTGTATTTTTAATTTCAGGAGTTATTTTTTCAAATATTGAAGGTGGAATTGTTGCGACAACTATATCGTATACATTTGATTTTTTGTTGGTGGTTATTTTAATTTTTTTGTTTTTTGTAGTTTTTATTTTAATAACTGGAGAATTAAGGTTAATCTTTCCATTATTTTCTTCTATTTTTGAAACTAATTTTTTAAAAAAGATTTCATACCCATGGTTAAAATAACCTAATTTAGGGGTTCGTGAGTGAATTCTTGCCCAAAACCATGACATGGATATTTTTTCTGAATAATCCCCAAATTTTGCAACCAACAATGGCTCCCATAATTTTTCATAACTTTCTTTGCCAAAATATTTGATAATCCAATTTTTTGCCGTAATATTTTCAAATTTTTTATAGTTTTTTGTTTTTTTTAAGTACATTGCAACAAGTCCAGTTCTAAATCTTGAATGAATATTTATTGGTTTGAATTTTAGTAAATTAAGTGCAGAAGAAAAGGGGAAAATTTTCCCGTCAATGAATACAGCATCTTTTGATTTTTTAAAATGTAATGATTTTGATAATCCTAATTCTTCAACTAAACTTCTAAAATATTTATCACTATAAAACATGTGATGGACAAATTTTTCAGTTGACTTACCATTAATATAATATGATCCCCCAAGACCACCAATTTCACCACTACTTTCAAAAACATCAACTTTTATTCCTTTTTTTGATAAAAAATAAGCCACCGAAAGACCACAAGCTCCGGCACCAATTACTGCAACTGATTTAGTTTTTGCCATCGAAATTAAATATTTTTGGATTAGTAAGTTTATCTAAAATATGGAATCTTTGATTTTTTATACCTGGAGAAATATTATCACCGAAGGCTTTGTGAGCAGCAGTAATTGTTCTGTCCGAATATTCAGAAACATATCCGACACTAAAACCAACTTTTTTGCATAGTTTGACAGTGTTATTAAATGCTGTTTCTGTTTCTCCTGGAAAACCAACGATAATATCTGTACCAATTTCTACATTAGGAATATGTTTTCTAATTTTTTTTACTAGATTAAAATATTCTTTACTGGTATACCAACGATTCATTTTTTTTAGTATTTCATCGTCTCCTGACTGTACTGGCAAATGAATATATCTATCAATTGTTGGATTGTTTGCAATTACTTTGATTAATTCATCAGAAAAATCCCACGGATTTGAAGTTAAAAATGAAATTTTTTTTAACTTTTTATTTTTGGCGAGTTCTTCTAATAATTGAGGAAAAATTGTTGGAATTCTTAATCTACCAAGATGTGAAACCCATACAGGCTTAATTTTTTTTCCATTGGGTAATTGAAATAGTTTATTTTTTTTAACTAAGTCTGATCCGTATGAGTTGACATTTTGACCAATTAAGGTAACGTGCTCATAACCTTGCTCGGTTAAGCTTTTTACCTCTGAAATTATTTCATCAAAGGGCCGTGAAACCTCGCGACCTCTCGTAAAAGGAACCACACAAAAGGTACAAAAGTTATTACAACCATTTGAAATTGGAACCCAAGCATGCTTTAAGTCTTTTCTAATAGCTGGATAAGAAAAACCAACTTCCTCAAGTGGTAAAAATTCGTCGACTTCTGGTAACCAATTTATTAGTTTTTTTAACGACTTACCAGTTGGATCATGTGCTGCCATACCCACCATACAACCCGTAAGTGTGATTTTTGCTGGAGATTTTTTGGATTTAATATTTTTTACTAATCCCTTAACTCTGTCTTCCGCACTTTGCCTTATTGAACAAGTATTAATAACAATTTCGTCTGCTTGTTTTAAATTATTGACCTCCTCAAAACCTCTACTCTTATAAAAACCAGAAATTCTTTCTGAGTCGGCATAGTTGGCTTGACAACCAAATGTTTTGATGAAGTATTTAGGAGTTTTCTCCGTTTTTTTTATCTTCATTTGATCCAAATATCCAGATTCCTTTTGATGAATATTTTAGCGAACTGACAGGTTTTGCACCAATTAATTCACTTTTTAATATTTTTTTATCTTTAACCTCAGCGCGTAATAAGGCTTTTCTTAATCCACCTGTCCCGTTTTCAATTCTACGAGCAATACGCATAACAGTATCAGTTCCAACCCCAGCTTTTGTAGCTGCCTGTCTTACGGATTGTCCTTGTGACAACAACCTTGCTACATACCATCGATGTGAAATCATTCTTAATTCTGATTCTGTAAGCAGGTCAGTAATAAATGATTTCCAATTATCTCTAGACGATGAAAGGTCTGTAAAAATATCGAATAAAAACTCGACTTCTGATAGTGACTTTTTGTTTGCTTTGGAAAATTGTGGTTTTGCCATATATGTATGGATACAGTTATTAAGCGCAATAATATACCATCACAAATAATAATTCAACAAAATATGAATTATTTAATATGTTTTTTGAGACTTTTTCCTGCTGTGAATCCTGGGATTTTGTGGCCTGGAATATTGATCTGACCACCCGTTTGGGGATTTCTGCCTCTTCTTGTTGCTCTTTTTCTAACTTTGAAGGTTCCAAAACCAGTTAGTACAACTTTGTCGCCTTTTGCAAGAGAGTCTCTAATTGCAATAAGCATCGCGTCGACCGCGGTGGCTGCTGCCTTTTTGGTTAAGCCTGCTTTTTTAGCTACTTTTTCAATTATTTCGTTTTTTGTCATTGAAGCCTTTCACCTCCTTGGTGAGGTTAATTATGAGATTTATACTATTCTAACAAACTTTTAGTTAGTTTGGTCAGATGCTCTTGTTTCTCTAATGACAGTAACTTTAATCTGTCCTGGTCTCATGGCGATTTCAGCCTCAAGCCTTCTTGCAATATCATGGGCTAAAGTATTGATACCTTTATCATCAACTTTTTCAGGTCTAACTATAACTCTTACTTCTCGACCAGCCTGAATAGCAAATGATTTTTCTACTTCGGCATAAGAGTCTGCTACTTTTTCAATATTAGACAATCTATCAATATACTCCTCGACCGGTTCGTGTCTTGCACCAGGGCGCGAACCAGAGATTGCATCTGCAATATAAACGATCATAGACTCTACTGAAGAGAATGGTTCGTCCTCATGGTGTTGAGCAATACAATCAATTGCGGCTTGAGGAACACTATACTTTTTAGCAAGCTCGACACCTTTTGTTACGTGGGTTCCGTCTGTCTTGGCAACAATTTTGCCGACGTCATGAAGCAAACACCCAAGCTTGACGATGTTTACATCAGCACCTACTTCGTTTGCGAGCGCAATACCAATCTTGGTTTCCTCCAATGTATGAACGATTAAGTTTTGTCCATATGAAAACCTATATTTAAATCGACCAAGCATTTTGACCAAATCCGGATGCAAGTTATAAACTCCGACAGCATGGCAAAGTTTTTGTCCCTCGATGGCCATAATTTTTTCTAATTCACTCTTTGTCTGTTGATATATTTCTTCAATTCTCGTAGGTTGAATCCTTTGATCTTTTATTAATCGTTCCATGGTAACTCTTGCAATTTCTCTCCTTACAGGATCAAAACAGGAAAGTCTAATTTGATTAGGAACATCTGTGTCAAAATCGACATCAACACCAGTTATTGTTTCGTAGGTGCGGATATTGCGACCTTCTTTTCCAATTATTCTGCCTTTTATGTCTTCAGATGGCAAATTGACAACAGATGTTGTGTACTCGGCTACATAATCGGTTGCCCCGTGTAACATTGAGTCGGTTAATATTTCTCTGGCCTTCTCATCAGATTTTTCTTTAATCACTTCTTCAGCTTCTTTTATTCTTTTTTCTATTTCGTCAGACAGCTCCATTTCAAGACTTGAGAGTAATTTTTGTTGAGCCTCGTTCTTTGTCATTCCTGCAGATTTTTCTAGAGTTTTTAGAAGGGCATCACGATCCTTATCAAGTTTTTTCTTAAGTTCTTCAATTTCTTGAGCTTTTTTGTCTAAATCAATGTTTTTAGATTCTGTTTCGGCGAGTGTACGAGTAATTTCTGCCTGTTCTCTTAAGATTTTTTGTTGTAGTTCAAGAGATTTCCTTTGCGAATCTTTAAGATCATTTTCTACCTGTTTTTTCATTTGAAAAACCTGGTCTCTAGCTTCAAGAATGATTTCTCTAGCTTTTGATTGGGCTTCAAGTACTACAGTGTGCTGTTCGACGGAAACAGACTGAATTTTTACTGTTCCTCCACTGACTTGATCTTTTACAGGTTGTGATTTGGTAGAAGTTACTGGTGCGACACTTCTTTTTTTGACAGGGGTTACTGGTTGGGAATCTTCAATTGTTTTAATAAATTTTCCAAATATTGACATTTTTTCTCCTTATTTTGGAGAAATTTGAGATCGAAAGCTGAAAATAGATTATGCCTGATTAAAAATAAAAATCAGGTGAGATTCTAAACTATGAGAAAAATCTGTTTTCTTTCCAAGAATCATAATACTATTACTTTTGATACAAATTTCGCGTAACTAATAAATTTGAGGTGATTTTAGACTTTTTTTAGCTTTAAGTCAATTGCTTTTCTTGCGATTTCGTATCCAAAACCTCTTGAAACCAAATACCTAATTAAGTTGGTTTTGAGCTTAAAGTCCATTTTGTTCTTTAAATTAATATTTTTAATTTTTTTTTCTAAACATTTTTTTGCTAAGTCAATTTCAGACACTTCCGAACTGTTTAATGTATTATTAATTATTTCTTTATCGATTCCTTTTTTTGCTAACTCAAGTTGAATTAATTTTTTGCCTTTGTTTGCTTTTTGCCTGGATTGAAAAAACCAGACCGCGAATGCTTCATCATTAATAATTGAAAGTTTTTTAAGTTTTTTAATAATTCTTAATAAATCTTTTTCGTTTTGATTTTTTCTTTTTAGATAATCAATTATTTCTTTTTCGGAATGAAGCCTTGAGGTCGAAAATCGAAATGTTAGATCAAAAATATTTTTATCTATTTTTGATTTTTTAAACGATGTGATTTGAGATTTAGAAATTTCATCTCCTAGCTTAAGTTTTTTTGTGAAAACGTCCTCGATGTTCATCGAAAAGGCAAATTTACCATCGAGGAAGATGTTGACTAAATCTTTTCTCCTGACTTGGGCAGAAATCTTTGTAATTTTTGGCATTTAAGATTTTAGATTAAAAGCCTCGCGAATTTTCTTTTCAATTTCTGATGATCTTTTAGGGTTTTCTAGTAAGGCTATTTTTGCTGCTTCTTTGCCTTGACCTAATATTTCGCCTTCGTATTTATAAAATGATCCAGATTTTTCAACTATTCCCAGTTCCAGTCCAATATCAATAAGGCTGCCCTCTTTAGAAATACCACTGTCGCCCATAATATCGAACTCTGCCTGCTTAAAGGGTGGAGCTACTTTATTTTTTACAACTTTGACACGGTGACGGGACCCAATTACCACCTCTCCATCTTTTATGTTTTCAATCTTTCTGGAATCAAGCCTAATGGTTGAGTAAAATTTGAGTGCCTTGCCTCCAGTAGTTGTTTCTGGATTGCCAAACATAACGCCAATCTTTTCTCTAAGTTGGTTAGTAAAAACAACTACGGTCTTTGATTTTGAAATAGCACCAGTAAGTTTTCTTAATGCTTGCGACATTAATCTTGCCTGAAGACCCATCACAGAATCACCCATTTCACCCTCAATTTCTGCTCTAGGAACCAGAGCCGCAACTGAGTCAACGACTAGTACGTCGATTGCACCTGACCTAATAAGTGTCTCAGCAATTTCTAGAGCTTGCTCACCCGTATCAGGTTGAGAAATAAGTAGCTCATCAAGATTAACACCAATCTGAGAAGCTCTTTGCGGGTCTAAGGCGTGCTCAGCGTCAATAAAAGCTGCAGAACCTCCTTTTTTTTGAGCCTCGGCTATAAGATGTAAAGCAATAGTTGTTTTACCTGAAGCTTCGGGTCCGTATATTTCAATAATTCTTCCACGAGGAAAACCGCCAACACCAAGAGCAAGATCAAGAGCAATTGATCCAGATGGAATTACTTCGATATCAAACTTTGGGCCATTTTCGCCCATTTTCATAATTGATCCTTTACCGTATGATTTTTCGATTGAGTCAATTGCGTTTTGAATAGCCTGAAGACGGGCGGAAGAGTCAGAGCGGGCAATGGTTTCTACAGCAGGATTGTTACTTTTTTTCATTTTTATTTATTTTTTATTTATACTGTGCTTATTCATACTAGCAAAGAAAACCCGAATGTCAATGTTTTTTAAAAATTGATGTATTGATACGTGGATACAAATTAATTAAACAATAATTACTAGAAAAGTTGTAGAATATCCAAGCTAAATTTTCGGGGTGTGGCGCAGCTGGCTAGCGCGCAGAGCTGGGGGCTCTGAGGTCGAAGGTTCAAGTCCTTTCACCCCGACTTGATTTTATTTTTTTGGAACCGGGGTTGGTTGAATTTCATTTTTAGTAAGAAACGCTTCAACTATTTTGTTGCTGGGAGTTTCTACCTGATCGTCAGATTCTTGAGAAAGGATGTAATAGTTATAATTAGTAACATCAGTTCCACCTTGAAAAATATTTACAAAGGTGTTGGAATTTTTAACAGCCGATCCAGTTTTGAAGTATCTCATTCCGCCTGATTCATTTCTTTTTGCTAACCAGCCAATATATTGACTACCTCTGGCTGGCTCATTGAGATTATTAATCTTAACGTACAAAGTAAATGATCCCCCAAAGAAAGAAGTATTAACCTTGCCAGTGAGTCCAAAATTATTTACATCAACAATATCACCAGAGTATTGATAGCTCAGCTCGTCTGGACTGAGTACTTTTTCTAATTGCGAGCCTGAATTCTTAATTCCTTGCGCTTGAGAGATTGTTTTAGTCATGTTCTCTATTAGAATAAAACCTGAAGCTATGACAGCTACAACAACAACGAGTAAGAGAATAAGTACATTTCCTTTTTGATTCATTGTTTAATTTTTAAAAACAACAGTACATTAAGTCAACGGGTTGAAATAAAAAAATTAGTATAAAAAATGAGGGAGTACTAAGTGTTTGGCATTGACCAACCCCTTAAACCAAGCTTTACACTAGTACTCCCCATGTGGACAAATTAAAATACTAGCGATGCCGGTCGCTTATGGTTCTGTTATGGCAGTACTGATATTGCCATGTACCTGTTCGAGATTCCAGACATGTACAGCGACTCGTTCGTTTCGAAGAAGATGTCGACCTGAGTAAACTCAAGGTGACCTCGATCTTCACAAACGACAATGCCGTAGCCAGAAATCTCGAGTTTTTGGCCCAGTTGCCATTTGGCACCACAAGCTGCGGCACCGACGTAGACGGCTTGTCCAGAGGACATGTTTCCGCAATATCCTCCACCGTCCCAGATTGGGAAACCACTAACCTGTCGGCAGTAGTACCCTGTAACCTTACCTTGAACCTGCGATTCACCAACTGAAGCCGCCGAAACCGGCTGTACCATTTCTGGAGTCGGTGTGACGGTGACTGGCTGAGCCTCTGGCGTTACCGTAGGCTCAATGGTGGGCGCCTGAGTGCTCTCAATTGCCATTGTTGGCGTTGAGGTAAGCAGATCAGCCTGAGTTGCAGACTCGGACACTTGAAGTGTCTGAGTTGAGGTCTCCGTAGCAGCTTTTGGGAGCTGTTCGGACTGAGATGGGACGCAACTGGTCATCGAAATGATAACCAGAAGCATGACTCCAACCGGCCGCCAAAGATCTTGCAGCTGGTTTTTTGCGTGCTTTTGCGTAAACGCTTGGCGCACAAAATCCTCCTGTTACTTCATTTGGTTACCCGGGGCAATTTTTGGGGAAGAAACGAAAAACCTCTGGTAAGACTATTAAATCTAACACAGAGGAAGCGTACTGAAACTTCCTTTGCACCCAAGTTGAGCGTAGGGTTGCGGATGCTTGCTGACTTGCGGTGGAAGAACCGCGGACTTGCTCTCAACTTTTTATAGGTGAGAACAGTTTTGGCATCACTATATTTTAATTCTGGGGTATTTTACCTTCTTTAGGTGTGATTAACAACCTACAAAAATAAATCCTATATTTATTGATTTATAGCTTCAAATATGACATAATTTAAAGTACTGTTACAGCTTATAGTTGTGACGGCACATTAACCAAAAGAAACGAGGGTACGAGTCTTTGCTAAGGGTTATTCGCTTGAGGACTGTTGTGGTCCTTGCTGGCATTGTGGCATTTGCCTTGATGCTCGCAAGTACCGTCGTGGCTGACAATGTTGGCCCAGTTAACTTCGAGATCTATACTCTCGGCAACGTCAACGGACAGGATGGCTGGACCAATCTCGGTTCTTCCGGGGCTGGGTGTGCCAACTACGATGTCGAGGTCGACACGAACGACGTTCCACATGTTGGTTTTGGAGCCAAGACACTTCGAATCAGCAATGCTGTGACGAGCGGCTGCTTCTCGGACCAGACTTTTTCCAAGCCTCTAATTGACGAGGCTGGTGAAGTTTCGGCAGAGAACGGAGGCAAGTCCGGCGGAACCAGGCAGAACAAGTTTGAAGCCCAGTGGAGCTTTGCGTCTACCACAACCAACGCAGAACAACCAGGACTTTCGGTTGTGGCGAGCCCCGATCGTGGTGACGGCGCAAGAATGAGCTGGGTACAAATGGCCGACACTCCTTCTGGTTTGGAGGTCAACTTCTACGAGTACATAACCGCCGGTGACGCATCTGGGTGTACCGGGGCTTTTGTGCTCACGAATGTAGCTTCAGGCCTCAGCCGGTCGCTACCTCACACGATCCACATCGAAATGAACTTTGTCGACGGCAAATCCAACGACGAGGTGACAGTAACCGTTGACGGTTTGGCAAGTTATTCCGGCACAAGCTGGGAGGACTATTTCAGAGAGTGTGAGAACACCGAAAGTCGAACCGTCGACTCCATTCTTTTCAGAGTGGGAGGCGCAGCTGCCCCAGCGACACTTGGCAACGGGTTTGTTATCGACAATCTCAGCCTTTCGTCTTCCACCTCAGTTACGCTTCAGGCGCCAACTATTCTCAGTCCAGCCAACGGGAGTTTTCATCAAAGCTGGAATGTAAAGCAGGTTGACTGGAGTGACGTAACGGCCACGAATCCACCGACCAAGTACCAGCTTGAGATCTACAAAGACGCGGGGTATACCCAACTCTTTGCTGACTCCGGATGGATAGGCGTTTCCCAGTGGCCATTCAAGAACAAGCCTCAGGGGAGCTACTTCCTCAGGGTACGCACGAAAGACAACCTCGGCAATGTTTCAGAGTGGAGCAACGGACAGCTAGCTCCGTACCAGTTCACTCTGGACAATACACCACCTTCTGTGACGATCAACAAGCCGGAGTGGGCGGTGTACGCTAAGGGTTATGTCCAACAATCGGACTACACCTGTGAGGACAGCAGGTCGCCAATTGTAAGCTGCGTTGGAACCGTGGCTAACGGCGAAAATATCTTCACGAACTGGGTGGGTATTCGCTTCTTTTCGGTGATAGCTGTCGATGCTGCTGGCAACAGATGGATCGGCACTGTCATCTACAAGGTGGCGGACAAGCACACATGTAAGGTTTGGAACGGGTGGAAACTTTTCAAGTATCCAACTTTTTCCAGCCAAGCTCAGTGCGTGAGCTACTTCAACTAGCGTAACGGGCTCTCAACCTCGTAGCGCTACGCAACCAAGGCAGGATTTCTACTAAGGAGTCCTGCCTTTTTTTAATTTGTAGGAAACAATTGCGACGAATCTGAACTAATTTTTGTATAAGAAGTAGGAATTTCTTTGAATATCTGCCCACCTTTGGTGGTGCAGGTAGCATTAGGATTGTCGGGTTTGATAGTACTAGTCTGGAGTTTAGCACACTCAGAGAAACTACTTACTTCAGTGTCTGAATCAGATATATTTTTGATATCGTTATACACATACAACCCCGCAACCAATATAATCAAAAAAATAATTCCGACTAGAATAAGATATTTTTTCAAATCTACTTCTGTTGTAATTTAGTAGCAACCCCGGCAACAATACCCCCAATTAATTGTGCGGAGAGAAACAAACCTAATGCGTTTATTGCTGATTGAATGTTAGCTGTATCAACCGCAACTGCACTTAATGTGATTGCTGGATTTAATACTGCACCAGATATTCCACCAACCGAGAACACCCCAGCCATGATTACAAGACCAATGGCAATACCAAAATATTGATTATTTTTTACGGCTTTTGCTGATACAGCAAGAACTACGAATGCTAAGAGGAATGTAAACACTAATTCCGAAGCAAATACTTGGACAGATGAAGCCTGTGGATTAGGTGTTAATGTGAATGGTGAGCCAATTATTAAAGCAAATGATACTGAGGCAAGTACAGCTCCGATCACTTGTGATAAACAATAAAAAAACAGTTCTTTAGAAGTGATTCTCTTGCCAATAAACTGAGCAATACTTACGGCTGGATTGTAGTGTGCGCCAGAAATATGTCCTCCAGAATAAACAAGCGCAACAAGTACTGCTCCAATTGCGAATGGACTACCTGTAAGAGCGGCAACTAAAGTTAAAAAAAATGTACCAAGAATTTCTGTGAAGATTTTATTTTTTGTCATAAGTAAAGAATACCAAATTGCTTAATATGGTGCGATTATTAGTTTTTAGCGTCTAACAAATAATACTGCATTAGGCACATCTCTGCCCGGACCTGCTTTATATCCACCAACCCAAAAGGCCGTTGACCCACCACTGTCTAAATTAAGTGAGTTTTGAACTCCTAAAGTGTGTAAAACTTTTGCAGCTTCTGCAACGGACGCTGAATAAACTACCCCCATAAACACTTTGCTTCCACTTGAGCCAATAAAGCTTCGATTGGCTTTGCTTGTTTTTTTTGCATCTGAATCACCTGCAAATAATAGCTGACCACCAAGAGTAAGTAGTGGTTGGTTGGCTATTACACCATCTACGCCAGTATCCCTACCCCATTCTAATGATTTACTAACAAACCTTGACTGCGAGGAAAAAATAGCGGCAGGCACTGTACTATAAACATTGTTGTCTGAGTTAAAATAAGTTTTATTTTTGTTCATTAGCAACGTATCGAATGAATTTTTTTTGTCAGCACAACTAGGATAACTTGCAGGACAGAAATAAGACCCATTAATTGCTGCATAAGCCCCGCTTCTTGAAGCGTAATTACCAACAGACATTACAGGGCAGTCGTTACGACAATCACTGTCTGAGGCTGTGTCAATAATAACTTTTGTTGAACTTAGATCTCCGGTAACAATATCGATTGCAAAACTGCCAATATCTGTTGTAACTTGCCGCCTTCGATACCCTGAATCGGGTGCTGAATTTGACGAAGTTAGTTTAGCTGTTGATACCGACGCAGTGGTTGATGCAACTAGCTTGTCATTTTCGCTT
>CAYROP010000011.1:0-32250 GCA_964426075.1 uncultured Gammaproteobacteria bacterium
TGATGTACACGGTACCGTATTGAGATAAACAGGTGTTACAGGAATTAAATTATCCGAAAGTGGCCCCATCTCAATCGAAAATTTTGCACTGACATCTACCAAATCTTTGTCTGTAAAATTCGCAAAAGCCGCACTAAATCGAATTTTGTCGCCCTTTTTTACCTGGTAACCATAACCAAACTTAGAGTAATAATGCATTTCGGCATACTCAATTGAAACAACATGCGCAAGTTCTTGTTTCTGGCTACATACTGGATCTTTCCCCCCAACTTTATTTGCATAAACATACCTCATTGACTGCTTTGGTGCGTTAATTGGTTTGGGATTATATGATTTGATATATCCATCCATAGGAACCACAAACTCACCATTAGAATACAAGTTTGTTTCAACACCGTTCATCAAATCAACAGGCTTTGATCCTGCCTTAACCAGTATAGGGTCAGTTGTAAAATCAAAAATATATTTACTTTCTGTTTGAAGATGTTTGTGGTTCTTATAATAATCAAATACAAGAAAACCAAGGATCAATAACAAAACAATATGCAAAAAAATCTTGATGTGTGTTATTTTCATAGCTAAATCAATGTTATTATCATACACTAGATATGGTCAAACCTATGAAAAAAAACATACTTTGGATTTTAATTTTTATATCAGGCTTCTTTTTAGCAAAATTGACCTCAAATCAAATTGTTATTTTTACTAGCAAAAGCTATCAATTATCCGCACAAGACTACATCGGTAAATACGATTTTATTAAATTTTTCCCAAAAAAATCATTTTGGATAAATCGAATAGATTATGAAGTTATTGGTGGGGGGAGAGAAACTATCCATCATGTAATATTAGAGAATCTCAGTAAACAGGACTATACTTGTCCGAATGTATTCAGAGAAAGGATTCACGCAAATGGTAGAGAAATAAGTCCATTAGTATTACCGGCTGGGTATGGGTACCCACTAGACAAAAGGGATGGAATTGCAGTAATTAATCATCTTGTTAATCCATCAAGCAATAAACTGGACGACGTTAAAATTCAATTTACTTTTACAGTCAAACCCAAAAATTTTCTAACCAAAATGATCGACGTTCAACCAATCTGGTTAGATGTAAGAAACTGTACAAATGATCCAACATTTTTTGTGCCACCTAAAACACAGCAGACGTTCACAATTGAACCAAAAATCTACGCTCCCCACGATGGGGAAATAGTCTACGTTGGTGGTCACTTGCACAATTACGGTAAAAAAATAACTCTACAGGTAGCTGATACAAAATACGAGATTCTACCAGAACCGAATTTTACTAACATTAATAAAGTTCCGCACTACACATTCCACCAAAATCTCCAACAAGTAAAAAAAGGTGATCTAATGGATATGCATGTGGATTATGACAATATTTCCGAAAGCGAAATCGATGGAATGGGAATTGGGATGATGTATTTATCAAAATAATATCCCAATAGTTTTTTAGTTCTCAACAAAATCAAAAACATTCTTTAAGTGTTTTATTGCGACCGCAGCCTGAATAATATTTTCTAAGGCATTTTCAGATTTTACTGTTTTATCGTGTTGAAAAAATTGCAAACTAGTATACATAACCTGATCCTTTGGTAAATCATTTACCAAATCTATGGCCTGGCTTGCTGGCAAAAAAACATTTCTGCCAGAAGTCACAAATAATTTTGCTTTAACATTTTTTATTTTCGTTTTTGGCGACATATTATCAATAATTCCCTTTGCTTCTTCAGGCAGTCTTGCAAATAATTCAGGCGATTTGTTTGGGTCTGTGTTTGATAAAAAGTCATAAAAAACTTTTCCATCATTAGATAATTTTGAGTACTGGTATTCACTTAATCTTTTTCGATCAAAAAGTGTTTGAAAAATTAAATATCCTTCCTCATCGTCATTAATATAATCAGAATATTCTCGGTAAAGTATTTCTCTAGTTTCATCCTCAGCATACCAGGATATAACTGGGTTATTGTCATTAATTTTCTCAGTTACTGTATCTCTCGTAAATTTGTACATGTCATATAAAACATCGTTTACAAGAATATACGAGACCCTGTCTCTAATCCTTTCTTCGCTTGAGGCTAGTAGTGCAAATGATGAGCCAAGGCAAAATCCTGCAAAACCTACCTTCGTCTTTTCAACATACGGCTGTTTTTCTACATATTGAAAAATATTCACAAAGTCATCGATAGTGCTACTTAGATACCTTGAATCAAGTAACTCTGGGACATCCGAAACAACGACTACAAAACCACTTTTTGCTAAACCTTTAATTGTCGCTAATATCCTATGGTCATCTTTAGGTAAATTAACACCTGCCGACAATATTACCGCAGGATATTTTTTTTGTTCATCAAAATCACCAGGTATCCAAATATCGGTTTTTAATAAATTTTTACCAGAGTTTATTTCAACCTCATTTTTAATTGGTTCTTTTGTAAAAACAGACAAAGGTTTTTGTTCAATTAGTGGAAAAATTTCAAGTAATAATGCAGTTGACTTTAGATAATTATTTATTACAGGAAAAATCGAAACATAACCAATTACAACGATTCCTAGACTTGCCAATATCAAAACAAGTTTATACATAAAATATTTATGAATTTTTTTACTTAATCCTTTCAAGAGTACTGAATACTTTAGCAAGCGGATCATCCAAGCTTACCCCATTCTGATCAAAATCATCATATAAAACAGTGTCTTTTTCAAGAAAATCCATTGTTGTAGCTGTCAAACCAAAATCATGTTGATTTATAAAATGAAATGGCGGTTGAGGTTCACCCTTAGCTGTAAGCAGCGTTAAACAGATAGAATCTTGCGCAGTTGATTTGCAGGGTTGAGTAGTAATGTTTGGATAGTCGACTTTCATTTTAGTAATTAGTTCTTCGATCGTCTTTGCCTCCAAAAATCCTTGATAAAAACTTACTTTTGTCGGAGCAATATAAGGCCTTGTCGTGTCAGTAAAAGTATAGACTACCGCCTCTGATGAGCTGTAGAGGTTAGTTGCTTGAGATTCAGTTACTTCATAGTCAGAAGGATATTCAAAACTAATTCCAAACTCTTGATTGGTAATTTTTTTTGTTAAAGGAGATGATGTTTTAGGTTTAATTGAAGTAGAATCGTTCTTATAATTTTGACCTCCACTTTGCTTAAACAACAAAAAAGATAGAATAAGAATAGCTAAAGTCAAAACAGCGACAATAATAATTTTTACTCTCATATCTTTATAATAAAATTATACATCACAACACCTTTAGATTAATGAAAAAATTATATTTAATATTATTCCCTTTAATAATCGTCATTCTTTTAGCGGTTTTAGTTTCAATTGACTATTTAAAAGCAAAAGTTTTAAGTATTTCAGTCGCTTCACAGACTATTTCCGAAGAATTAATTATAGATTCTATTGAGATGCCTGGAAACGGATTTGCATATATATTTCAAAACTCAGGTTTGGATAGTAATGGTGGATTGTTTATAGGAGGTACCGATTTTTTAACAAAAGGCAGTCACAAGAATGTAGCAGTTAAAATTGTGAAACCACAGCTTCCTAACCTTAACCCAAAAATTTCAAAATTCACTATTAGGTTAATAGAGGATACAACCGGGGAAAGGTTAATTGATACAACAGATGATAAGCCATTTAAGTCAGTATTTGGATTTGAGTTTTCAAAAGAGTTTTTAAGTTTGTGAGATTTAAGTGAATAAAATATATTTACTAATATTTTTTTGGCTAACAATTTTTGTTTTTTCTTTTTTTGTTTTCAAAAACTTATTTTTGTTAACAAATCGAGATATGTCCTTAGTCGATTATTTACCAACAAAATTGTCAGAATGCAATGTATCTCCTGAAAGAAATTCATGCACTAGAAGACTTGCCATTAGTGATTTAAAGCAAAATTCATTTGAAGATATTTTAACTGCGCTAGAAATAATTCAAAACAAAAATATGCCTTATCAATTTCACGACTATTTACATTTTTTATCAATGGAAAAATACTATATTAGCCAAAACTTGGCTGAAGTATTTATTGAATGTACTCCTGTTTATTTTAACGCCTGTTATCACGGTGTAGTTATTGGTTTGTTAAATAGTCTATCCTCATCACCAGACAGTTTGGAATTTAAAGAAAAAATGAGTACAGGCTGTAATATTTTCATCGAAAAAAAACAGCAAGGGTTTTTAGAACAATGTATTCACGGTGTTGGTCATGCGATTATGATTGCAAAAAATTATGAGTTATTTGATTCATTAATGCTTTGTGATGAATTAAGTATTCAAAAATCGACCTGCTATGGTGGAGTATTTATGGAAAATTTTCCTCAAAGTTCCAGTACCGATTTGCCGTCTAAATATTTACCAACCAATTCTGATAAGTTATATCCTTGCAACATGCTTGGACAAAACTATCAAGAACAGTGTTATATATTCTTGACTATTTATCACAACCACATCGGTAACGGTAACTGGACCGAAACGAGCGAATTTTGTCAAAGCATTCCTGAGTCCGCCCAAGACGAATGTTTTGGGGCAATAGGTAGTAGTGTTATGCCTAGTTTTGAAAATATCACAACCTTAAAAGACATATGTAATGTAGTTGATGGATCAAATAAACAAAAACTATTTTGCTATTTAGGTGTTGTTAGTGCTTTTGATGATAAATTTGGAGGACAAAACAAAGCATTAATCCAATCGATTGACTTTTGTTCAACTTTACAAAATGAGTATCAACCGTATTGTTTCGAAAGAGTTTCATGGGTTTTCACTAGATGGCTTTCAGTTGACGACCACATTAATTCTTGCAAACAAATAGATAATCAAGAAAATAAAAAAATATGTTCACAAAGAGTACAAATATCAAATTAACTTTTTTAGTAATTACTGTTGTCGTTGCTTTGCTGGCTATCTATTATCAGCAGAATAACTCTGAAAAAGTTAAAACTCTCACAGATTTTGATAATTTAACATATCAACAAAAACTTGAATCCTTTTCAGAATTTGCATCTAATTACCCTAACGAGTCGTGGGTTTTTTTAAAAAACAAATTTACAAAAGATAATCAAACTATTGACGATGTTCACCAATTTGCCCACATTACCGGTAATTCAGCTTTCAAAAAATATGGAGTCGATGGTGTAAAAATATGTGACGCAACTTTTAGTTATGGATGCTTCCATGGTGTTACCGAAAGTATGATATTAAGTCTTGGCAAGAGTGTAATACCAGAAATAGAAAAAGTTTGTATTGAGACATTTAAAACCAACCCTGATTTTTTATCAGGATGTATTCACGGCACAGGCCATGGTCTTTTTGGGACTAATAATTCTAACCTTGAGCTGTCTCTATCCGACTGTAAAGGGTTTCAAGAAGTAAACAGAAACTATTGTTATGACGGCGTTTTTATGGAGTATTCAGAACACCCCGATATTTATTCAGGAGCTGAAGATGAGTTTGTAAAAATCTGTTCTGAAGATGGAAGCGGGTTTGAAGAAAACTGTTCTAGATACGTATTTGCGGTTTTTGGCAACAAACATTCTTGGGATGTTAAAAAAATTACAATCGAGTGTCAAAACATTAAATCAAAAAAAGTTGCTGGCGAGTGTCTTACAGGAATCGGATACTATGCAGTTTTTGAATCTAAAGCAAATACTGAAAAAATCATTCAAACTTGTAATCTTACATCTAATAATTGGGTAAGCTACTGTATAATCGGAGCCGTAAGACAAATATACTCTCAAAAATATCAAAATTTTGAGCAAATTGGAAATACATTATGCGACACACTCAAATTAGACAAAACAGCTTTTCAAAACTGTTCTCAAGAAATCAAACATCTTTAAAGTATTTAAAGATTTTATTAGGAATTCTAATTATTTTTATTTCATCAATTCTTTCTTACTTTTTTATCTACACGAATTCAAACAAAAATCCTAACGATCAAGATATTTATTCGTTATTTACTAAATGTTCACAAAAATATCAGTCTACACTCACGGATAGTAGGGAATATTGTTACTCTTTGGAGTTTAAAAAGATATCGGCCAAATATGGCAGCAACCATGCATTCCAAAAACTCGATGATCTCAAAAAAATTGATCCCACAGCATCAGGTTGTCATTGGATCGCGCACGGAATCGGAACAGGAGAGTATTTAAAAGATTCTAACAACTGGAGACAAAATCTAACCAAAATTAATCAGACATGTAACTATGGGGCTCAGCATGGAATAGTTGAAGCATATATTAATACACTACCCGAAGGTAAAATTACCGAAAATAATATCATTTCAATCTGTGGAAATAATCCAATTAACGACTGCAATCATATTGTTGGCCATGTGGTGTTAGTATCACTTGCCGGAGATGTTGATAATGCAATTAATGTTTGTAAAGTTTTTACCCACCCTCTTCAAAATCATTATTGTAATCAAGGAGTATTTATGGAAAACATTACCGCCCTTAACCTAATTGATCACAAAATTGTGACAGAAGAATACTTAAACTGGTCAGCTAGACTTGATGAGATTGAACAAATGTGTAAAAAATATTCTGATCCGGTTGCAACGGCTTGTTGGGAAGAAATAACTCACGCCTCAGTTCAGAAATACTTTAGTGAGCCTTATAAGGTATTTGAACTTTGTGATGAATCATCATCGGCCGAAGGTAGGGATAAGTGTAAAACACACGCCATAGGAATTATTACCGCAAATTATGCTCATGATTTAAATAAGGCCTCTAATCTATGTAAATTGAAACAAAAATCTGATTTAAAATTTGAAAAAAATTGTTATTCAAATATCGTTGGTAGTACACTCTCCACTGTTCCCGAAAAACTATCTCAGTCTGTCGATTTTTGTGACAAACTTGAAAATATTAATTTTGCCTCGGACTGTTTTGCTATGATTTACACTATTGCAAATTCTGGCTTATTCTCAAAAGACGAGGTAAAAAAAATTTGTGACGAGAAAAACAGAAACCATAACGACTTATGTTTAGTGGATAATGGTTTAATAAAGAACATAAATATTAATGATTAATTCAATTTGCCATACCCAAGTCACTTACATATAATTAGCTAGTAACAAATGAAAACTAAAACTCCAAAAGGTTCCAAAAACCCCCAATCAAAAAAAACAAACCAATCAATAATTAAATATATTATTTTTGTACTTGTATTAATTGGAATAGGGTCTCTAATTGGTCTAGGTTTTAATTTTGTTAACAATAATTTTTTCAACAAAAAATCCACAACAGATACAACACAGCAGGAAAACACTGTTGGAAAAAACGTCGGAGGAATTAACTATTCTACAGAGTTACCTGAATCTGGACTAAATTATATTTCTGAAGTTTTCAAAAAAGTGTATCAAGAAGAATACAAACCAACCTCACTAGAAATCAAACTCGTTACTCAAGCAGAAGAAACAGGTGATGTATATGTTGGCACATGGACCGTTAACAGTAAAGCGTTTTTTGTGTTGTATGTAACAGGAACATCAAATAGCGTCCCAAGATATATTCGAACCTGGGCTCTAGATACTGGTATTAATGTTAACCAAAAACTGGCAGAAACTTCCATTACTGCATACTTTAACAAAGAATATATCAACTCAGTCGGAAGCCTTACTTGTTCAGAAATTACCAACCCTGAAAGTCCAGAAGGTGGAACTATTAAAGACTGTGCCGGAGTAGCCAGCACGACATCAGGGGACAAACTAGGTATTAGCGTTAGAGCACCAATTTTAATCCAGACAAGTGAAAAAGGGACTTCTACAGCAGCATGTTTCATTCCAAAGGAAACAGCAGCAAGTTATATACATAAAACCTGTATATAATATTTCCAATTAATTGTTTTAAACTACTTGTGTGATTAAGAAAATAATCATTTCTATTGTATTGCCGGTATTTTCAGCCTTAATAGTTTTCTTGTTGGTATCAGGAGTAGTTGATGTCAAAAATTTTAACTTTTCTTCCCTTCCCTTGTATCTTCCTCAAAACAAAAATATTGATATTACGATTACAGATAAAGGTTTTGAGCCAAGAAAAATTTTGGTTTCAAATGGAGCTGTAATAACCTTTATTAATAAAGATACTATTCCACACCAGCCTGCTTCCAATTTGCACCCTACCCATCAAAATTATCCAGAATTCGATTCTCAACAACCCATTAATCCTGGAGAAACTTGGAAGTTTAAAATTCAAAAAGACGGCAGCTGGTTTTTTCATGATCATTTAAATCCCGAGTTTGGAGGAAAAATAAAAGTCGTTTCTTTTTATAGTGACAATGATGACTTATCTTGGACCAAAGAAGAGGGTAAGGTATTAATGAGAGAAATAGAGAAGAATGAAAGCTCACCCAAAAGATTAACACTTGCCAGAACATTAGCACACAAAGTCGGACCTGAAACAGCGATAGAATTATTAAATGAATCACCTATTACTAAATTTGGAGAAACCCATCTTATTGCCCATGTTATTGGAGAAGTTGCCTATGAAATGTACGAAGAAAAAGCTCTACCGATTTGTCAGAATGATGATCTCAACGGATGTTCACATGGTGTAGTGCTTACCGCCATTTCAGACATTGGTCTTGATGGTGTCAGATCAATGCTCAAACACTGTCAAACATTGTCAATTTTCAAAAATCACATGTGTTTGCATGCTGCTGGTCATGCATTAACTGCTGAAGCAGATTACGATATTTTTGAAGCAATTAATACTTGTGAACAATTAGGCGACTACAAAGCTGATGATCTAGAACATTGCTTTATAGGATCGTTCATGGAAAATGTTTTAGGTGACCATAATGGATTGACTCCTGATAAACATCCATATTTAAGTTCCACTGACCAAATGTTACCTTGCAACAAGCTTGATGAAAAATATCAATCCTCATGCTATCTCAACCAGGCAACATGGTGGTATCGGGTCAATAATGGTAACATCCAAAAAACCGCCCAAAACTGCGACCTAATACCACAAACATATCAACTAGAGTGTGCTGATAATATCGGAAGGATTATTAGTACAGCTACAAAAAACGATCTTAAGTTGATCAAGGTTCATTGTTCTTATATGTCGGAGGATTTAGCCGATCAGTGCATCAACTCGATTGGTAAGTCAGTTTTTGCCTTGGGTGACGAAAACTTACCATTTCAACTTTGTCAAATGACAACTTCAAGCGAAGGTAAAAAAAACTGCTACACTGATTTGTTTTCCTTAATGTCAATCAATAAATTATCAGATGAAAAAATGAAACAATTATGTTTAAAGTTTGAAAAAGAATATCAATACACTTGTGAAACAAACAATAATTAATCGCCCCGTTTTTATTATTGGGTCAATACTACTTGTCGTCACAGGGATTTTAGCGACCATTTTTTTTTCACACAGTAATATTGATAACGATAAGTCTTTACCGCCCGTATCTAACAGTTCTTATGACTATCGCATTGAAAAAGCCTTACTAGAAAACAAATTTAAAAAGTTATCAAGCAAAGATTTATACACACTATTTAAAGAAAGATATAGTCAAGTTGAACAAACCAAAGTTCACAACCTCGCCCATTGGATAGGTACAGAAATATACACACACGGCGGTATGGACGGATTATTAATTTGTGATGAAGCATTTTCATACGGTTGCTATCACGGATTTTTTATTAAAGCATTCGAAAAAGAAGGTAAAAATCTTTATCAATCTGGTGATAAATATTGTTTTGGTGATGGTAGTCAGCCTTTAAAATATGGTGGCTGTATACACGGATTGGGGCATGGCGTTTTGTACTTAAATGGCTATGACCTAAATGGGTTAAAGGGTGCTCTAAAAGATTGCGAAAGTTTGTCCTCAATATCATCAATCAATGGCTGTAATAATGGAGTGTTTATGGAATACAACACTCGAACAATGCAAAGTCTAGACACGGGTGAAATCAAACTGAGATCACTTAACAGCAATAATCCTCTAGAGCCATGTAATCAATTAGAGACAAAATATATAAATGACTGTTACTTTGAACAACCTGCTTGGTGGGCCGGTGTTTATTTTAATGATTTTGAGAAAATGGTTGAACTTTGTGAAGGCCTAAATGAAAAAACACAGGCAGAAAATTGTTTTGGAGGTATTGGCAGAATGGTACCTGTTGTAGATATGTACCAAGGTACTAAGGTTAAAGAAGTTTGTATGTCAATTTCAAGCGGAGTTTATCAGAGTTATTGCATCGAAAAAAGTGTTGAAGTATTATTAGGTATGGGTAAGCAAGACTCTATGGGTCTTTGTGATTTATTATCATCAGATTTTGCCAAATCATGTCATGATAAAATAAACCAATATTATTGTACTATTACGAATAAATGCCAAATAAAACAGTAAAAAAATCAACTCCAAAAGAAAAAAAGGCAACTCAAACGAATAAAGAGGTTAATCGTTCAAAAAAAACTTTTTTATCTAAGTTGACCAATGGTATAGCACTAGTAGCCTTTTTAGCATCAGCACTTTTTTTGGGTAATATTTTTGGAAACAAGTTTTTTTCTAACAAAATAATCAACATTTCCCAGTCAGACACCGTACCAGCCAAGTCCAATAACTCTTCTCAAGATGTTAAACAAGAGAACTCTACAAGTGATGCTAAGCTTAATGATCTTTTTAAAAATTCAGTTGATACTAATATCATCGAAATATCAAACTGTGAAGCCAGTCCAAAAGTTGCCAAAATTAGCCTAGGCAAGGAGTTCGAAATAAAAAATAAAGGTAATACAGATCATAAGATAAAAATTTGGGAAAAAAGCTACGATCTAAAAGCTAATCAAACAATTAAAGTCGTGGCTGACTTCGGAAAAGGTGTAGGATTCTACGGTATTCAGTGTGATGATACAGAAAGTGGATATATAAATATCCCGTAAATATTTTTAAAGTTTATTTACCAATCTTGTGGCAAGCAAATTTCAAATAGCTTCGTTTGCACTCATTTTTTTTATTGGGGTTATTAGTGCATTTTTTATAAGTGTTAATCATTCAAAACTTAATCCAGAATCAAATAGAGAAATAATTCAGATATTTGATTCCACGAGCAAAAATTGTTCTGAAAGCAAGGAAAGAACCAAGTATATTGTCTGCTACAAAAAAAACCTTGAAGGTGGAGTTAAAACATTTGGCTTAAAACCAATGATGACTGAGCTAGAAAATAGATATTTATACTCAGTTGATTTTGATCGTGGAGGAATAAATCAATGTCATGATGTAGCTCACGCTGTTGGTCAAACTGCGGGAGCATATTCTAAAGATCTAAATAAAACAATTTTAGAATGTCCAAATATTTGCACCTCTGGTTGTTTTCATGGAGTCGTAGAGGGTGCTATCTCCACTGGATACAAAATTTTAGATAACATCGGCATTCTTTGTAGAAATAAAATTGATGGGATTGAAGCCTCAACTAATTCAGATTGTTTTCATGGTCTTGGTCACGGAGTTGCCGACATATCTGGGTTTGATTTAATTCAGTCACTAAAATATTGTGACCTTATCGATTCAACAGAAGGACAAAGAAGTTGTGGTGCAGGAGTAATTATGGAACTATACGAACCTTCAAGTTTTGATCATGCGCTATTAGAATTTCCAGAAGATATAGCCAAATTTTGTGGAACACTTTGGGGAACATACGCTGAGACCTGTTACATAACTGCAGGTACTCACGCATACATTAGAAATAATTCTGAAAAAGAATCAGTCGATGCTTGTGTCAGTGTGCCAAGTAGTTATATTAGTGGTTGTGTAAGTGCACTAGGTCAAAATATGTTTTTTGTTTACCAAGGCGACTACAAAAAGCTTGAAAATTTTTGTACACAATTTCTTCAAAACAATTTAAAAGATTGTTATTCAGGAGTAATTGAATCAAGTGTAATGTCAGACCCTTTAGTTAGAAAAGGAGTAGAAATTTGTTCATCCTTTGATCTTGTTAAATCAAAAGAGTGTTTCGATGCAATTGTAACTAGAATGAATTCATCAAATAGGGCAGAAAAAATTAATGATATTTGTAATGTTTTAGTTTCGGATAAAAAAGAAACCTGTCTCAATTCTATTAAAAATGCATCAAAGTGAATATGAAAAAATGTACAACCTTGAAAAAAGTCACTGGTGGTTCGTGGCTAGGAAAAAACATATTGAAAACACTTTAGGAGAATTAAGTAATCTAGTTATTCTTGACTATGGTTGTGGTACAGGTGGAACTACAGAATTTCTAAAAAAATATGGAAAAGTTTATGGTGTCGATATAAATAGTGAAGCTATAAAGTTTTCCAAAAAAAGAAATATCAATTGTCAGATAATAAAAAATAATAAAATTCTTTTTAAAAAAAACACATTTGATCTAGTTTTGTTGTTAGACGTTTTTTATCACAAAAAATTTAAAACTAAAAAAGATTTAAAAGAAATAAAACGTGTACTTAAACCAAGTGGAATTTTATTTATCACTAATCCCACCATTAGTATTCTCAGTGGCCATCATGACAAGATTGTTGAAACCAGTAAAAGAAAAAAAATAAGCGAAATAACTAGTGAGCTTAAACAACTTAATTTTAAAAAAATATCCGGTGGACATATATTTATGTTTACACTCCCTTTAGTAATTTTTACCAGATTAGTTATCAGTAATATTTATCCAAAATCTGATGGGTTATATGAATTACCAAAAATTTTAAACACCCTATTAATAAAAATATGTGAATTAGAAATAAAAATATTTAATTCAAAAAGCTTTATTGGCTCTTCAATTATCGTTGTTGCAAAAAATATTAAATGAAATTCAAACTTTTAATTATTACTACAATAATTGTAATTGGCATTGTTATTAGATTCACAAATATTAATAATTTCAACTTCCATTATGAACAATCAGAAGATATATTAGCTGCCAAAAAAAGTTGGAACGCAATTCTCTCAGGTAACCTGAAAAATTTAGAGCTAAAAGGACAAGACGCATTTAGATATAAATCCGAAAAAAATCTCGCAGATCAAAATATTGGAATGCAAATTTATCATGGGGTAATTTACCAATATCTACTAATTATTCCTGGAGCAATATCAAACTTTAATCCTAAAATAATAGTAATATTTTTTTCAATAATTGGGAGTATTGCACTAATAATTTTTAGTAAAGTTGTTTTATTAAAGTTTAGAAATAAATATGTACAAATTTTTTTAATTTCAATATTTAGTTTTTCTGGATGGTTAGTTTTGTACAGTCGGTGGATTTGGACGCCAAGTACTTTAATTTTTTGGAGCGTTTTAACTATTTTTCTTTTAGAAAAAGCAAAAAAAAGAAAAAAATTTAAGTATTGGTTAGGTATTGCTTTTGTAGCAGGGGTTGCAAGTCAAATTCACATTTCAGCAATTATCCTTGTGCCTGCAATTTTTTTCTATTGTTATTTAAATAATATTTATTTTCCTAAAAAAATCTTAGAAAAAGTTATCTTACTCACCACATTTATACTGCCTTGCATACCATTAATAATATATGAAATTACAAATAATTATCCGTACATTAATACAATTTTATTTTTTTTAACGCATCAAGAGACAAAAACCATACTTAATAATTTTGGAGCATCATATAAACTTGTAGAATTTTATGAATATCTGTTTATTACCAATTTTACTGGAAGAGAAATAATAGTTGTTTTAACTACAGTAATTTTGACTACGACTATTTTTTTCTACTTCTATAATAGTACTCGGGCATTTTCTAAAAAAAATATTTCAATAAAGAAAATATTAACTTTTATTTGCGTCACGCTTTTAGTTATATTTCCTTTAATTATTTCTAAATACTATTCAACACACACGGTTGATATAGCAGTAATAAATAATTACATTGTTCTGTTTCCATTTTTATTAATTTGTATTGGTATATTTTTATCTCAGTTAAACAAATATATTTTAACTTCTGTTTTTGTAGTATTTTTATCATTTTTCTTATATGGAAACATTGAACACATTTATCAAAGAGTTATTGAAAATAAGGATGGTGTTAACTATTCACATAAAGAGAAATTAGTTAATGAAATTGCAATGTCTAGTGGTGGGAAAAATTTTAGTTTGAATTATATTAATTCACACTCGGGACAATTTAATCATTCAGAATTTTTATCAATTTTTTCGATTAATAATTACAGACTACCTGAAAATCTAAATAATCAGACAAGTAATTTTTCTGGTTACTCTGATTTTATTTTAAACGGGAATAAGGTAGAGCTTGAATATTTTATTCTAGATAAGGCAAACGATCAAACTAAGGCAATACCAAACGACACAAAACTAATTTTTGATACCAACCAGTTTTCTTTATTTGTTAAAATGGTTGAACTGTGAAACAAAAATTAATTACACTTTTCATATGGTCCAGCTTGTTTGTTTTTTCAGTTTTTTTTTCAAAAACGATTACTCCTGTTGAGATAGTAGAAAACAATAAAGATATAGTAATTGAAAGTGGTGTTAGAGACATATTAAATATTTGCAAAAATACTGACGAATCAAAACTTAACGCCTGTTTTAGAGAAAAATCTAAAGATTTTGTAATTAATCATTCTGCGGCCGAAACAATTATTGCATTACAAAAAATATACACAAATAGTTCAGAAAATAATTATTCACAAAAAATAGCCTGTCACTCTCTTGGTCATATTGCAGGAGAAATAGACGGACAGTACTCCAAGGATGTAGGTCAGTCCTTATCAAAATGTACACCAGAATGTGGCAACGCTTGTTATCATGGTGTACTTATTGGGGCGCTAAAGGGTCATCCAGAACTTCTTAATAATTTATCCAAAGTGTGTGAGTCTTTTACAAAATATAATTTCCCTGGTCAGCAGCTAACTGCCTGTAATCACGGTTTAGGTCATGGTTTGGCAGAGTTTACTGCTAGTGACACCAAACTTTCACTCAATTATTGCGACTCATTGTTAAACGATGGAGCCAAAGTTGAATGCGGAAGTGGAGTTTTTATGGAAACAATTGATGACACAATAAGCGGCGAAAACAACAAAAAACTACCTCCAGATATTCATAAATTTTGTCTAGAATTAAATCAGCCATATCTTGATCTCTGTGTTAGAAACATCGGCAACTACACGTATCGAACTACGAATAATATCCCCAATTCGTTTGATGTTTGTTTGAATTTGGCTGATAAGTATATTGACATGTGTATTGGTTCGCTAGGGGCTGACTTCTTCTTCATAACCGAAGGTAATATTCAAGAGTTAACCAAAGTCTGTCAGAATGCAATTAAAACAAAAATTGATATATGTCTAAATGGAGCTATTTTGTCTAGTTTGGTAACTGATCCGCTTGGTAGTCTTGGTGTTGAAATATGCAACTCTTCCGAAACTTTAAAAGATTCTTGTTTCATTCAACTAGCTGCTCATCTTGCGAGACTGCAAGGGGAGTCTTATAGACAAGAGTTTTGTCAAAAGTTCGTTTATAATAAAGAAACTTGTTTAAATGCTAGATGAAAGTTTTCAAACATAAAAAATTAATCCTTACACTCTGTTCTGTTTTAGTTTTTGGAATTGGTGTTTTTTCAGTCAAAAACGAAAAAATCTCAGGCATTGAACCATTTGCAACACTGAACTCTCACTATGTTTCAGAAGGGGATAGTTACTATAATGCCAACCCACTAGCGACTAATAGCACCGCTAAATATCGTAAAGAGATAGAAAAATATCAAAAACAAGCCAAAAAATGTATCGGTAATAACGATGTCGAATCGGAGCGCTGTATTAATCAATTAATGCGAGATTTGTCTGCAAAAAAGGGTGCCAGAGTATCCTTAGATGTAATTCAGCCTTTAGCCGAAGAGCATCCGTTTTTGCTTTCTTATAGTCATGATTTGTCTCATACGATTGGCGACTTTGCAGTTAAGTATTTTGAAGATAGCCAGAATACTGAAGGTGTAGTTATGTCAATGGAGGGTTTTACTGAAGCTGAAATAAAATTAATTGATAGTCTAGGTAAAGCACTAGTCGATTGTGATGGATGGGGAGCCTTTGGTTGTTACCATGGAGTAATTGAAGTTGGTCTAGGTAAGCTTCCCGCCAAAGATCGAACAAGAGTTGTTCAAAAAGCCTGTATGGAAAACCCCGCCATCCAATCCAAACAGTATTTTATTAACCAGTGTCTACATTGGTTTGGCCATGGAATGGCAATTTTTACCGACCAAAGTCTTAATGAGACTTTGGCAATTTGCGATAGCTTAAGTCCAACATTTGGTAGTGATGAAGTTCAACTTTGTCTATCTGGAACATTTCATGCTGGTAGTGTTCCAGGTACTAGTGATGTTGATTATTTATCTAATGTTAATAAACTCTACAATAAGGACGATGTTTATTTTCCGTGTCTAGAAATTCCCGAAAAGTTTGTTGGTCAATGTTTCAGTCATGTTCCTGGTCGTACTGGTAGTCAGGATACTAAAGTAGTTTTTTCAAACTGTGACAATATTCCAGAAAGTGATCCCAAGAAAAAAAGGAACTATATTCACAGGTGTTACGATTCAGGTGCTAATCTTCTTCTAGTTAACTCCAACCACGATCCAAAAGTTGTAGTTGAAAGTTGCCAAAGAGATTCTAAAAAAGAGTTCAGAAAATATTGTTATGGTGGGGCCGTTAGATATTCAATACTTAGAGATCCGCTACTTAGTAACACAGTACCGTTTGAAATCTGCAAACTAGCAGAAACCGAGAACAAATCAAGTTGTTATATCGCTCTAGGTGCTGCTAATAATGAGAACTACTTTGATGCCAAAATATTAATCGAATTTTGTCAAAAGGGTGAACCGGAATATATTGAAGATTGTTTGAAAAAAGATATTCCAGATTAAATATTATGAAGATTAAAAAGATAGTATTATTAATAGTTCCTCTCTTCATTTTTGGTTGTAGCTCTTCAGATAGTATAGATAATGCTGATGAATCGCCTAAGCCCCCACTAATTACCCAGTCAGGAGAAGTTGTTATAGTAATGACTTCTGACGGATATATTCCTGATGAGATAAAAATTACAAAAGGAACTAAGGTTACCTTTAAAAATTCTGACACCTTTTACCATTGGCCAGCTTCTGATCTTCACCCCTCTCACAGTCAATATGCTGACTTTGACCCTCGCAAAACTGTAGAGCCGGGCCAGTCGTGGAGTTTTGTTTTTGATAAAGTTGGCGAGTGGGGGATGCATGATCATATTTCTCCATATATGATCGGAAAAATTCATGTGGTTGAGTAAATATTAGTTTTCAATAAAGAAAAAGCCCAGCTGCACAAAGTGCAGCTGGGCTGATGTACCTCCTTACTTGTAGCCGTTTGAACGGTAAAGCTCAAACTGCTCGTAGAACTCTGTCGATGTCACTCCAAAGGATTGGAGTGTCGAGGTGTGCCAGTCTTGACCCGTCGCCCTAAGGCTACAGTAAGTCAAAAGCTTCGCAGGCTTGCCATCCGATAGTTTGTCGGCTGCAAGAGCTGCAAGGTCGTACCTCAGTCTTGTTGCTTGTGTTTCGTACGCACTCAAAGCCTCAGGCGGATTGGTTCTGATGTTTTGTTCCCACGAAAGCCGCGAAGCTTCAATGGGTGTCCCGTTTGAGTAGGACAAAACAAGACTTGCCACAAATTCTGCCGCACCCTCCGTCAGCCAATTGGGTGTATTGTAGTAAGCGAAGAACTCGCCCCACTGCAAACAACCAACTGAAATCTGGAGAACATGATAGTACTCGTGAGCCAGTATCTTAATTTTGTCATTCTTGCTCAACGAAGACCAGTTGCTGTCAATGGTGATACAAAGACCACCAGGGTACGCCACGTATTGTCCACCGTTCAAGCAACCTTGCTGTAGAGTCTTAACTTCTGTTTGATCATCAACGGCATAGCCGAGATTCTCAGCAAAGAAGTGGTGAGCAAACGCAACTGCAGTTACAATCAGCTCGCGGTCCTCATCTGTAGTAGATGAAGTAAACACAAAGCTGACATTTCCCGGAATTGGTGGAACTTGGACAATTTCCGCTTGCGCCTCCGATAGGCTTTCGCCTACCGAATGAGCAAAAATCAGCGGTTGGTTGAGAGTAAGAATGTTCACACCGCGGTTTGGTCGTCTCTCGAACCCAACAGCGATGACTTGAAGTGATTCGCTAGTTTGTGCCCCAAAGTTGAGCGTGAACCGCGCACCAACCATGTATTCACTTGCGCCGCCAACAACAATTGTGGTTGCTCCTGGTTGGGTCGAGTCCTGAAGCGAGGACACAAACTTTGGACGAACAGTGGGAACCGCAGTAGGTGTTGGAGTTTGTGTCGGTTCTGGGATTGTCGTCGGAGTAGACGTGGGTGTCGAGGTAGAGGTGGCAGTTGGGCTAGCGACCACATCTTCGTTCTCTTCGACACCAGCCGAACAAGAAGCAAAAGATGCCGGTGCAAGAACCAGAGCCACAAGTACCAGTAGGATGGCGCCGTAAACGGCAGAGGTGCGGCCTTTGATTCGCACTTGGACATCTCCTTAGTGGATTTAAGGTACTCGCATCCACCATTAACTGGTGTTACGTGCAAAGATTATACCATACTATAGGATTCTTTTCAAGAAAAGAATCCTCTCTACGAGTAGGATTGCAACCAAAATAATCCTTTCTTCGAGTAGGGTTAATATCAAAAAATCTTCTCTGCAGAGAAGATCATTCTAAAAAATGAGTTTGGGATAAAATTTGGATAAAAACTACTGCTTACCGTTATGAACTAGGACACCGTCGGCAAAATAGTTGTGATTTTCTGATTGCAGATGCAAATTATAAACAGTGTTAGTGCTAAGCCTAAATTCAATATCATAAACAACAACTTCTTGTCCTGTGCTACTTGTCATTACATCACCAACTTTTAGCTCATCAGCCCGAGTCCAAGCTTTATTATTAACCCAAATCCTATGATTTGTTGTGACTTTAAGTGATCCGTTTACGATTAGATAGTCTGGGTAGTTAGGGTGAGTATATTTTTCAACAACTGTATTGGCAACATTTTTGTTGGTACTTAAATCATAAGACATCACAACTTCCCCTCGATTTATATCTTCAATATTTTTACTAGTTCCATCAGCCATCAATACCTTGGTTCCTTCCAAGAAACATCCAGGATAAAACGATTGGTATGGATAAAACCCTGGGTAAAAAGACGGATAAAATCCAAAGTATGGACTAAACCCAGGATAAAACGATTGGTATGGATAAAACCCAGGATAAAACGCTGGGTAGAAAGTTTGATACGGATAGAACGATGGATAAAATGCTGGATAGAATGTCTGGTAAGGATAGAAAGCCGGATAAAAAGACGGATAAAATGTTGGGTAAAACGCCGGGTAGAATGTTTGATAAGGATAGAAAGCCGGATAGAAAGCCGGATAGAAAGCCGGATAGAAAGCCGGATAGAAAGCCGGATAGAAACCAGGGTAGAATCCCGGATAGAACGATGGATAGAACGATGGATAAAATGTCGAATAACACGGCGTTTGAGCATAACAGGCGGCATCAGAGGGTGACTGGTCGTATTCAGCATCGTTTAGATTGGTAAAATCAGCGTGTAAAGCATTCGGTCTTATGTAATTAGCCGAACAGCTTGACGAGGTTTGGAGGATTGCTGTTCCACCTTGGGTTGTGGTTGCATAATCATTAGGCGAAAGGTCGCCATCCTGGTCGTATAAACAAAGATATTTTTGCGTCACTTGTGCCCCGGTTGCGTTAAACAAGGTTGTGCTAGCGCTTCTAGTAATCGAAGATCCTGGACCCCAGACTAGCGTGACACCCGGATTAATGGTCATACTTCCACTCGTAATATTAATTCCGCTTCCATCAGCGCCTAACACCTTTATAGTTGTAGATCCGTTAACCAGCCCATTTGTAGGAATACTACAGTCACCACTTACAGTCAGTGTCCCACTTTTTGGAACTGTACAGTCCACAGCAAACGTTCGGTTTACGTTGATAAACAAGTAGGCGATGATAAATAACATTGTCACCACAGCAATAGCGCAAATAGCAAAAAGTCTATTTCTTAATAAAATGGTTTGCGTTCCTAGTTGGGTTTCCATTACTTAATTACAATTACCGGAGAGACTGTACCTCCATTGTTGTCATTAACTGTCATATGTAATTCATAACTCGAGTCATGAGTTCCAGAAACTGTGATTGTTTTTGCCCAAACATCTTTATAAACACCGTTACTAACGGTGGCAGATGTTTGATCGAGTTGATAAACCTGCGAAGTAGTTCCGTCAAGCACATAGTAGACACTTACATCAGTAATCGGAAAATCAGACCATGCCTTTATTGTTAGAATTTGTTCCCCCCCATTCGTCACATCCAACGGGTCAAAGTCAACCTGAATAACTCTCGGATACGTGGACGAGGATCCAAAATAAGAGATTTTTCCGCCTGGCAATGGCACTGGTGTTGGAGTCGGTGTAGGCGTTGGTGCAGGTGTAAAAGTCGATAAAGTACTATTACCACTAGCAATTCCCGCATCAAAAGTTCCGTTTGGTCCACACCCCGCTCCACAAGCCAAGGTTTCAGGTGGTGTACCTTCAAAATCAGCATACAGCTGATAACTAGTTCCATCCGTACTTACATAAGAATAAGTGTGGCCTTCAGTTGGATCTTGGGGGACATTACTTAGATATCCAGGCCAGCTTCCGCCCCAAGGCGCGCCAGTGATTTGATTATCAACAGTCGATAGAGGATATATATTATTAGCTACGCGATATGCTTCCAAAGCTGTCTGCACAGCTTTCAAATCCGATGCTCTCTGCGTATTTCTTGTTTGCTGAAGTTGTCTTGCAGGATTAACTGCCACCAAAACCAATGTAATTAGTATTCCCAAAATACCTACGACAACCAAAACCTCAATCAAGGTAAAACCAAGCCTATTCTTTATTCTCAATACAGCCTTATTCACTTATTTTTTTTGTGCACAGTTACTATATCTAATAGTAGCATTTTTTAAAATCAATTTACAGATTTTTCAAATTATTGCCTCAACTATCTTTTTGGCAACATTTATCCCTGTCGTTTGTATAAACGATCCAAACTGAGGACTTAAATTGGCTTCGATAAAAAAATAGTTATTATTTTCATCAATCAAAACATCAAATCCAACCAAGTCCGCACCTAAATATGTCCGAATTTTCTGAGCATCTTTTACGATTCTTTCATCAACGCCTTCAACTTTATCCATACCCTTAACCGCTAATCTGTTTTCTTCGCGAATATGCATGTGTCTACTAACACACCCCAAAATTTCGTTACCTAAAACCAAGACTCTCAAGTCTTGTTCCGCCTTGGTATATTCCTGAAAAATATACTGGCTCAAATCCAACCCATCCAATCTCCTAACTAACTGACTTTCGTTTTCAATTAAAAAATTCCCCTTTGATCTACTGCTTAACCTTTTTTTAATCACCATCGGGAAACCAATCTCCTTTTTGGCCAAATCAACATTTTCAATAATTGTTTTTGGAGTTGATACATCTATTTTTTCAAAAACCTGATTCTGGAAATATTTATCTTCGTAGTCAGGTGAAAACTGATTTAAACAGTCAAAATCCAAACAGATATTACTTTCAAACCTTTCACATAAATATTTAACAACCCAGTTATATTCAATCGAAGTATCGTCCGCATCCCATGGCCACCTAATAATTATTTTATCCTCTGCCAAAAACCGAACCTCATTATCTACATTCATTAACCGATTATTAGTTAGTTTTAGATCCTCATAAAATATTATTGTTGAGTCGCAACCCAATTTTTTAGCCTCGCCGACGATAATTGGTGCAGATATATCTTTATGGGTAGCAAAAATATATAATTTCATTTTTTTAGATAAACATTTATCCTAGCTTATAGTATTATACTTATTCTAATAATCAAAAATTACAATGGTCACCCCTGAACATTATCTTTATCCTGAACGTACTTCGCTCTCTGTCGAGCGCCAAATCCATAGATTTCAAGAAACAGAAGCAATCGGACTAACTGAAAAAGATACCAAAGATCTACTCGACTGGGAGTCCCCCCTTGGGGACAAGTTAGAGACAGCCGTCAAACCAAGTAGTGGTAGTTTTGATTTTCCTGTCGACTATCTACTTACTAAGGAAGGCAAAGAAGCTTTGTGTGACATTTTCCCTTACACAGTCTTTGATATGGGTTTACTTTATTCAATAGAGACACCAGAGGATGCCAAAAAATTCATGTACCAATACAGTGCCTCATTTTTTGTTCCAGAAAAGGATGTAGATCCTGAAGAAGACGAAGACGAAGAAGAAATGACAAAGTTTAATGTCAGGAACTTCAAACTTCGCAGGCAGGCATTTCGTGAGCGAGCCGAAAAATTTGTAACGGACAATTTTGTAGAACAATACCAAAATTATCTTAATGGACTGATCGCTTTTGGTGAAATTCACAATCCTGTATTTATTACCATTACCGGCAGTGCCAAAAAAGGTTTAGCAAGGATTGGTGGACTTAAAGATCTAAGGGCTGAACTAAAAGAAATAGAGGCCAACTTAGCTTCCGAAGATTCTGATAGTCAAGAGTTAAAGGAAGCTAAAAAAATAGTTTTAAAAATGTACAGAACCAGAGTGAATGAATATTTGGCTGAAGGTTATATTCATCGGTATGGCCTAAAAGCTAAGGCCGATATTTTAGGCGTCGAATCGTTGACGCCTGATGAGCAAGAGTTATTAGAACTTCTTCCGCCAATGTCTCTAAAAAATGTCGACCGCATCGACAAATTCCTTGAAGGTGTTGAGGGAGAAACAGTAGGTAGCAACTACTTACAAGTCTCATCTCAGTTAGTTGCCGAGGCAAAACAAAAATTAGCTCAGTATGAAATAGCAAACATTCAGTCTTCTAGGAACGAAACGTTAATTAAAAAAGGCCTTGATCCAGAAAAAATTAACAACAATCCTATCACTGCCGGTGAAATGAAAGAGTGGTTCGTTGAAATGCTCGTAGCACATGATATTCCGGTTGCTCCAGAAGGTGCCAAAAATTCCAAGCAAGGCTGGAGACTTAATATTGAAGAGGGAAGGAAAACAATCTCAATTACTGGTAATGTCAAAAAAGTAAACATTCCCGCTTCCTTTTCTCGCCCTGTTTACAATGCGCTCCCTGTAGCCAGACATGAAACAGGTCACGTTCTTCAGCATGAAAACAGGCGCACTATTCCTCTCAAACTCTTTGCCAAAAGGGGAGCTGACAGGGGATCCGTTTTTACAGAAGCTGGAGGTAAATTCCTCGAAACCGATCTTGAGCAAGAAGTTTTCGGCCTTCCACCTCAGGAAGCTTTTAATTTAGGCTATGTTTTTGCAATTGACGCTCGTTTAAAGGGTGGAAGTTTTAGAGACTGTTTTCAAGCATTTCTTGAGCCACAGTTAAGACTGCTTGATGCAAGGCAAATCAGCTCACCTTTACCTCCTGATAGTGTCGAAAAAGAACGAGCCCGTTTAGTTCGTGAATCTTTTAATCGAACTTTAAGAAATTTCCGCAACTCTTTTGCTTTGGAACAGAATGTTCCTTACATCGGCGAAAGCCGCGCAACTGTTTATTTAGAACAGCTACTTCTAGTGCAAAATCTCCAGAAAATCGGTCATCTCGATCTGGCTTTTATTGCCAGAACTAACTTTATTACTCTGACCTACCTTAAACAGTTAGGTTTTCTTGATGAATCTCAGCTTATTTCAGAAGTTAATGTTGCTAGAGATGTTATTTGGCCGAGAATCAAAGATAGATTTGTTCTTAAATAAGGCCAAGTCTAGAAAATCTCAAAGCTACGTATATAATATTGCCAAATGAAATCACAAGAATTAAGAAAATCCTTCCTGGATTTTTTCAAAGATAAAAACCACGAAATAATTAACTCAGCCCCCTTAGTACCTGAACACGACCCAACTGTGCTATTTACAACCGCTGGAATGCACCCACTCGTACCTTTTTTCTTAGGTGAAAATCATCCTGCCGGCAAAAGACTTGTTAATGTCCAAAGGTGCCTAAGAACTGATGATATCGACGAGGTTGGTGATGAAACGCACTGTACTTTTTTTGAAATGCTTGGCAACTGGTCACTTGGTGATTATTGGAAAAAAGAATCAATCGAGTGGTCTTTTGAATTTTTAACAAAAAACCTAAACATTCCCATCTCACACCTAGCTGTCACAATTTTTGCCGGCGATAAGGACGCTCCAGAAGACACTGAATCAAAAGAAATTTGGGCAAACTTAGGCATACCAAAAAACCGCATTGAATCACTTGGTAAAAAAGACAATTGGTGGGGGCCAGCTGGTACGACAGGTCCTTGTGGACCAGATACGGAAATATTTTTCTGGACAGGGCAAGGCAACCCAGTCGGCAAGCCGTCAGAGAGTAATAAATGGGTCGAAATCTGGAATAACGTGTTTATGCAGTACGAAAAAACCAGTGACGGATCATACCTTCCACTTAAACAAAAAAGTGTTGATACAGGAATGGGTCTTGAACGAATGTTAGCTGTTCTAAATAAAAAAGATAATATTTATAAGACTGATGTTTTTGAGTCAATCTTCCAAATAATTGCCAATAACAGCGACATTAAAGAAGATATTTCCAGTAACAAAAATGCCAGAATCATTGCTGATCACATAAGAGCTGCTTCGGTATTAGCTTTTGATGGAGTCTATCCTTCCAACAAAGAGAGAGGGTATATTGCTCGCAGACTAATTAGACGTGCTGTTCGTGCAGGTCGCGAGATTAATTTCTCCACACCCGAAAACTTTGCTCTACTTGTTAATGAAGTCGCCAGCTTATTAACTACCCACTATAAATTTTCAAAACAAGCTATATCAGAGGCACCAGATATTATTCAAACCGAAGTAAAAAAATTCCTTAACACCATATCTGATGGGCTTAAGTTTCTAGAAAAAAGAATAAATAAAGAGCAAGGTTTACTATCGGGAGATTTACCAGAAATTGCCAAGCTTACTTTTTTTATGTTCGAAACTTACGGTTTCCCAATTGAAGTTACATATGAAGAACTTCAAAAGCAAAAGTCCGATTTGGACATCAAAAATATTGATGTTCTTGTTCAGGAGTTATTCAAGGCACATCAGGAAAAATCCAGAACAGTTAACGCAGGGCAATTTAAAGGCGGCCTGGCTGATCATTCCGACAACTCTCGTAAACTTCATACCGCAACCCACTTACTTCATCAAGCCGTTCGCACAGTACTTGGTAATAATGCAGTACAAAAAGGCTCAAATATTACTCCCGAAAGATTAAGATTTGATTTTGTTCATACCAAACAAGTTACACCCGAAGAACTTAAACAGATTGAAGATTTAGTTAATGAGCAAATAAAAAAAGATCTTAAAGTTGAGATGAATATTATGCCCAAAGAAGAGGCCAAAAAATCCGGTGCAATTGGGGTGTTTAATGATCAATATGGTGAAATGGTCAAAGTTTACTCAATGGGGGATTTTTCTAAAGAATTTTGTGGTGGTCCACACGCTGACTCCACTGGACAGCTCAAAAGTTTCAAGATCGAGAAAGAAAAATCAGCCTCCGCGGGCGTTCGTCGCATCTACGCAACTATTTCCTAAAACTTTTCACATAAGGATTAATCTGTTAAAATTCACTTAATCAAAAACTGCCCAAAATGGATCCAAACAACCCCAATTCCAATTCATCAACACCAACAACTCCTCCTGTAGATCCGACAGGATCACAACCTCCAGTGCAAACACCACAACCAGCTCCAGTTAGTCCTGTTCCCAATCCTGCTTCCGCACCTGAACCAGTCCCTAACTATACAAGCCCAACCTCAACTGGCCAGTTTGGTTCGTATCCTCCAACTAATGCAACACCCCCTGATTCATTTGGATCAGCCGCTTCGCCTTACACCCCGTCAACTCCTGTTGGTGCCACACCGGCTCAACCAATAAGTAATGCATTTCCATCAAGTCCTTCAGCGATTCCAGAAGTTGCAACGACAAATATCGAATCCTCAAAAGGCAAGAAACTTTGGATGATCCTAATTCCTGTAATTATTTTGATTATTGGTGGTGGGGGAGCCGCAGCCTACTTTGTATTCTCCGACAAGCCTCAAGCCAACAAAGTTAGTCCAGACTACACAATCACACCAAAAGAAGTTTCTGAAACCCCTGCAGAAGAAAATTCAACTCCTGTCGAAAGTGGTTTTACTGATACTGAAACACAACAACTGCCAACTATCGATACTACTGTGCCAGCCGATCAAACTCTACCTAACGAGAGCGCGGTTCAAGAAACCGCACCTGTTGATGTTGATCAGACTATTCCGGCACAATAAAAATACTTTTTAGCTAATTTTGTAATTGCAGATTAGATTTTAATTCCCTTCTGGTCATATAATAACTTCAATAACTGCCAATTTTTATCATGTTTTCTAAAATTAAACTTTTCGATAGACATACAGGTAACAAAAACACATCACACTACTATTTATCCGTCGTAATTTCACTCTCAAGTATTGAAACAGCAGTTTGGGAGATGATCAGTGAAGCCGGTGGTGGATACAATATTATTGGTCATTCTCACAAAGAACTTACCGATCAAGACCAGATCGAGCGTCTGATCACGGAATCAATTGACGAATCAGGTAAAGCCGCAGGGGTTGATTTTGAAGATGCAGTTTTCGGATTGCCTAACTCTTGGATTGATAAAGAAGAAATATTACCTTCACACGAACATTTGGTTGACAAATTATGCAAAGATTTAGAGATTGAGCCAATTGCTTTTGTGCCAATCGATAGTGCAGTTTCTTACTTTCTCGCATCCAAACTCGGAGGACCAATCACGGCCAATCTAGTTGAAGTAGGACATTCCAAAGTTTCGGTATCTGTTATTAATTCCGGTACTGTCAAATATTCTCAAGATCTCAAAAAAACTGGAGACATCCCTCAGTCAGTTTTTGATCTTTTTAACAACTCCAAGTCTGAAAACCTTCCCGCACGATTTATTATTTTTGGTGCCAGCAGTCAGGATGAGTTAGCAGAAATCGAAAACGAATTCAATAATTTTAACTGGCTACAAAAAACAGAAGATTACACTGCCTTTTTACATATCCCTAAAGTAACTGCCGTTACTGATTTTTCCTTAGCTGAAGCAGTTGCAATGTCAACTGCTAGTGATTTTGCCTCGCAGGACGAATTTTTACACGCCTCACAGAATGTTGAAAAAGCCACAAATGGAGAAGTAATCGACGCTTCGCCTTTGCCTGACGAACCGCAGGTTGTTACACCATTTCCTGAAGAAGAGCCAGAAGAAAATAGTTTTGGTTTTGTTCAAGGTGAAGATATTGCACAGCTAAATGAAGCCTCAGTTGAGGAAAAACCAACTGTTAAAGAAATCACTGCCGAACCAGAATCCGTTTTTCCACAACACGAAACATTCACTGGTCACGACACTCGCGCCGTCACTAACCAGCCTCCATCTCACAGGGTAAAAGGCAAACCCAGAGTCAGTTTTAATATTCTTGCCCCACTACTAGCTATCAAACCAATAAAAAAACACAAAACTGTTTTTTATTCAGTACTAGCTAGCCTTGTATTAATTGGACTTGCAGTTATTTACTTGGTCGTACCAACCGCGGAAATAAATATTAAAGTTAAAACTCAGGATTTTGATCAAAGGTTCGTAATTACTGCCACAACCGAAGCTACATCAGCCAGTGTCGATACTCGAACCATTCCAGCCAAAGCAGTCAGTATTGAAGAGTCTGGTAACGACCGTACAGTCGCTTCAGGCACGAAAACCGTCGGAGAAAGAGCCAAAGGTGCCGTAACTGTCTACAACAAAACCGATTCTCTTCGTACCGTCCCAAAAGGTTCGGTTATGACCACAGGTGGTTTATCATTTACACTTGATAATGATGTTGTAGTCGCATCACAATCAGCCGGTATTGAAGGTTCAACTTATGGTAAAGCTGACGGAAATGTCACCGCTTCTGCTTTTGGAACAGATAGTAATATTGCCGCCGAAAAAGATCTTAAATTTTCCAATTTTGATGTAAATATTTTATCTGCTCGCAGTAAAAACGCTTTTTCTGGAGGATCCTCAAGACAGATTACGGTTTTTAGTGAAGATGATGCCAAAAGGGTCAAATCTCAGCTTTCTGCCAAACTACTTGATTCAGCTGTTGATAAGATCCAAAAAGAAAACCCATCAACACAAATATTAAAAAGCGCCATTACCACCAAGATTATTTCTGAAAAATACGATGCCGCCGTTGGAGACGAAACAAGCTCAGTTGGTTACGATCAAAAGGCTTCATTTAGTTCTCTGATTTACTCATCCGACGATATTAATAATATTAGTTATGACTTAATATTAAAGTCTGTTCCACAAGGCTATTCAGTCCGCAAAGAGGATATAAAAATCAACCCAACCGTCAAAAACTCTACTGCAGGCAAGCTCGAGATTGAACTTAATCTCTCGACTAAGGTTTTCGCAACCGTTGATACTAACGAAATAAGTTCTAAGATAAAAGGCAAAAGTGCTAACGCTGTCGGCGACTACATTCGTTCTTTCCCCAATGTGACTAGTTTTGAGTTCAATCTCATTCCTCCATTGCCGGACTTTATTAAAACAGCTCCCGCAAACCCCAAACAAATTAAAATAAACGTCCTCCCTGAATAATTAACTAACCTAGTTAGTTTTAGTAACAAAGTTACAAACCTCCACAACTTTTTTGAAACTAATTAAAGTAAAATACCTAAATTACTATGACAATGTATCGATACGTTAAATCTCGCCCAAATCGCCACTCTAAGCTACCTAGTTTAATTATTGGCGGTTTTGCTTTAACTGTTGGTCTGGGAATAATTGCCTATGTTACTTTACCGTTTATTGGATTTTATGCCTCCAATCCTACTTCGGAAGTTGCGACTGCCTATCCGATTCCTGTTGACGAAATAATTGCTGCTCACCCAGGTGTTCTTGGCGCCAGCAGTCAAACCACTACTCGTATTCCAGTGACTGTTGCGACCGATTCTGACGGATTTTCTTATTTCAAAACAGACTTTACTCCGCACGAATCTCCCGTGGATAGTTTTGTAATAACTATCCCTAAGCTTGATATTTTTCAAGCCGAAGTCAAAGTTAATTCGACAGATTTTGACAAAGCAATTGGACATTTCCCTGGTACAGCCCTCCCAGGAGAAGTTGGTAATTCTTTTCTGACAGGGCATTCAGTTTTGCCTCAGTTTTTTAGCGAAAAAAACTACAAATCTATTTTTTCCAATCTACCAAAACTACGTTTTAACGACGAATTTGTAATCGAATACAATGGTCGAAAACAAATCTACGCTGTCGAAAAAACCCGTATTGTCGAACCAGAAACGATCTCTGTACTCAATCCACCTGACGCATTTGGTAAGTACGTTACCCTAATGACTTGTGTTCCGCCAGGTCTTAACACTAAGCGACTTGTCATTACTGCTCGCCTCAAATCCGAGCAGTCAATTTAATTTCCCCTTCTCTCCAAGTTTGCTTTGCGAAGCTCTGTTTTTGTTTAACTGGCATGGCATTTGTAAAACAAAAGAGCGAACAAAAAGTGAGAATCAATAATCGCGCCGGGATTTTTGATGTGCTAAATAAAACAATTAAAAAACACTGTTTCTTAAAAAGAAAAAAATAAAATGCAGTAAAATACCATTTAATGAATTACCTTGGCATCGATTATGGCACCAAAAAAGTCGGCATCGCTTACTCAGAAGGGATAATTGCAGGACCACTTAAGACAATCGGTTATAAAAATCTCGATAGTCTTGCTGATCAAATCGAAGAGATCTCCAAAACAAAAAACATTCAGACAATTATTGTCGGCTATCCAGAAGGGGTGAATAGGGAACAGGTTGATGGATTAATAAAAAGACTTCAATCAAAAAATCTAAGTATCGAAACAGTTGATGAAACATTAACGACTTGGCAAGTCTATCAAGATGCAACTCGTGCTAATATAAGAGCTGATAAAGTTCGCAAAACAGTCGACCAACAAGCGGCTGTCAATATTCTACAGATTTACTTAGATGGAAAGAGCTAAACGAAACATCCGCAGAAACGCCAAAGTTTTTTATTTTGTTGCCTCGGTTTTGGCTCTGATTATCGTTACACCATTTGTGATTTCTCAATATATCAATTATCAGTCGCGTCCTGTGTCTAAAGAATCAAAAAGTCCTGATGTAGTTTTTACCATCAAAGAAGGTGATACAGCGACAACCGTTGCCAAAGCCCTCAAGGACAAAAATCTCATTCGCTCAGACACTGCCTTTCGTTTTTATCTAAAAAGCAACAATCTCGAAAAAAATATTCATGTCGGATATTTCAAACTCTCGCCTAGTATGACCTTTACCCAAATTGCCGAAACCTTAAAAGGAAGTGGTTCTCAGGATGTGAGAGTGCTCATCCCAGAAGGTTTTAGAAACGAGGAGGTTGCTCGCAGGTTATTTCGTCAGCTTAACTTACCTGAAAAAGAGTTTTTAAGCCTTGCGAAAGAAGGATATATGTTCCCTGATACTTATGATTTTCGTGTCGATGTTTCAGCCGAGGATGTCGTTGATGTGATGATTAAAACTTTTAATACCAAAGTCCAGACAGAGATTATTGCTTCTGGAACAAGTTTAAGTGAACAAGAGGTTGTAACTTTAGCCTCAATTGTGGAAAAAGAATCTCGTAATGATGCGGACAGGCCAATTATTGCGGGTATTTTGCTTAACAGACTTCAAATAGGTCAGGGGCTAGAAGTTGACGCAACGTTACAATATTTATTAGGCGAGAATGAAGATGGTTGGTGGGCACACGATTCTGTCGCTTTAGTTGAGGCTAAATCTATCGATTCGCCATACAATACCTACAAATATGCTGGTTTGCCTCCAGGTCCGATTAACAATCCTGGCCTCAAGTCAGTTGAGGCAGTTCTTAATCCTCAGTCAAGCAAATATTTTTATTATCTTCATGAGTCTGACGGCACACCTCACTACGCCGAAACCTACGAGCAACATCAAAGTAATATCGCCAATTATCTCTAGTGAATTTTAAATTTCACGATACAGCCTCGATTTTTATCTTAATTATCATAAGTTCATTGGTAGTATCAGCTTGTAATCCTTTTACGGCTAACAATCCTATCCTTCCTGAAAAACCAAATACTCCTCCACATTTGCAATCTGAAATACGCAATGATTTCAATTTTACTCTCATCTCAACAGGGGATATCGGGCTTGTTCGGGATGTTAATGCAAAAGTTATTGCCAAAAACGATCCCACCTATCCATTTTCTGGTATTGCTGACTATCTCAATCGCGCCGACATAACAATTACCAATCTTGAAGGTCCGTTAATTGAAAAATGTCCGATTATTCTAACTGGATTCAAGTTTTGCGGAAGCACAATTAATACAAAAGGTCTTAAATTTGCCGGTATCGACGCAGCCTCTCTGGCTAACAATCACACAACTAATTACGGTAAAAACGGCCTCGACCAGACAATTGATTCACTAACCCAAGAGGGAATTACACCATTTGGCACCTATGACACTGTTTCTTATTACGAAATTAACGGCAGAAAAATCGCCCTAATTGGTTTTGTCGAGCTTGGTAACAAGTGGCCAAATCTTAATAATGCAACGGAAGAAAACATCACAACTCTAATAAAAAGAGCCAAAACTGCTTCCGACGCGGTCGTAGTGAGTTTTCACTGGGGACCAGAGTATGTTCGCAAACCATCAGATAATATGGTCAAACTTGCTCGTCTTGCTGTTGATTCCGGTGCAGACTTGATTTTAGGTAATCACTCACATTGGATTATGGACACAGAAGAGTACAACAATGTTTTTATTAGTTATGGGCAGGGGAATACTATTTTTGATCAAGACTGGTCTCAGGAAACCAAAGAAGGTGTTTTATATAAATTTGATTTTCGCGATGACAAATTTAGCCTGATTGAGCGTAAATTTACTATTATCGAAGACAACTCCCGTCCGCGATTTACGACTGAAGAAGAATCCGCCCAAATAACCTCCAAACTCTCCCAATAGTCCTCCAATATCTCAATTTCTTTTAGTGAATCTCTTTTTGCAAGCGGGCATGGTTTTTGCATTAAGCAAAAGAGCGAGCAAAAAGTGAAAGAAAGAAATCTCGCTGGGATTTCTT
>CAYROP010000012.1:0-29942 GCA_964426075.1 uncultured Gammaproteobacteria bacterium
CTCAGAGGCCGAAGGTTCAAGTCCTTTCACCCCGACAACCTTAAAAAAGCAGTTTATTAACTGCTTTTTTTTGTGAAAAATAATAAATTGCCACCATAATTTGGTCTATAATTAGAATTAGGTATGTACAAACAACAATTACTAATTTTTTTAACACTAGCCTTAGCATTAGTCGGGTGTAATTCAAAAGAAAATAATCTTAACTCGATTGCTACTCCACCAGAAACAACTTCAACTAGTCAAAGTCAAGAAAGCGAATCCATCTCTTACCAATGGGGAACCAAAGTTATCTCTGATAATCTGCGAATTCCATGGGATATCGCAATTTTACCTAACTCAGAAATACTGTTTACCGAAAGGGGAGGTAGTTTAAAAAAAATCGATCACAATGGTTCAGTTTCCGAAGTAGCAAAAATTTCTCAAAGTGTTGAAATTGGCGAAGGGGGTCTTACTGGTATAGCCCTTGATCCAGATTTTGCAAAAAATAATTATGTTTATCTTTATTACACTTACTCAGAAAGAAATAAGTATTTAAATAGAATTTCTAAGTTTATCTACCAAGACAATTTAATATCTGAAGAAAAATTTATCGTCAATAATCTACCTGGTGGCACCAATCATAATGCTGGACGATTAAGGTTCGGTCCAGACAATAAGTTATACATCCTTACAGGTGACGCAGGCCAAGCTAACTTAGCGCAAAATCAAGAATCGTTAGCAGGAAAAATACTACGAGTTAATCCTGACGGGTCAATACCAATTGATAATCCTAATCCAAATTCTTTAATTTTTTCATCTGGACATCGTAACCCTCAAGGCCTTGACTGGCACCCAAAAACCAAACAACTACTTGTTGCTGAACATGGCCAGGAAGCACACGATGAAGTTAATCTTATCGAAGCAGGTAAAAATTATGGGTGGCCAAATGAGCAAGAATGTTTCTCGAATAACACAAAATTTACAAACCCCTTATTTTGTTCAGAAAAAAACAGATACGCACCATCAGGCGCAACATTTATTGGGAACAAATTTATTGGACTTGAAAATGCTTTTTTTGTAGCAAACCTTCGTGGAGAGAAACTAGTTAAGTTTGATTTTATAAACAACCAATTAGTTAATGAAGAAGTAATTCTAGACGATATCGGCAGAATTAGAGCCGTTGTCTCCAGTGGAAACTCTTTATTTATTACCACATCCAACCAAGATGGACGAGGAACTGTTCGCTCAGGAGATGACAAAATTATCGAAATTAAACCAATTAAAAAGTAACATGTTTAAACCAATAATATTTACTATCCTTAGTTTGTTTTTTTTGTTTTCCCCGAAAACATCTAACGCTCAAGAACAATCACAATGGGTCATAAATAATTTTTTATCAACAATTAGCGTTGAATCATCAGGAGAAGTATTAGTTTCAGAAACAATTGAAGCTGATTTTTTTGTTGAAAAGCATGGGATATTTAGGAAAATTCCCGTCAATTACATAAACAATGACGGATCGACCCATTACACAAACATTACTGTTTCATCTGTTATAAGAAACAGTAAACCAGAAAAATTTTCTACATATAAAGAAGGTAATAATTGGATAATAAAAATTGGGGATCCTGATAAAAAAATTTCGGGAAGACAAATCTATACTATTTATTATTCTCAAAAAGGCATACTTCAAAACTTTGGTAATTACGACGAATTATATTGGAATGTTACAGGTAGTGAGTGGCCAGTCGATATCATAAGTGCAAAAGCGAAAATAACTATAAATAATACAGAAATTTTGTCATCTGCATGCTATCAAGGTCCAACTGGATCGAATGAATATTGTGATGCTAATAAAAATAAAAATATTGCAACCTTTTCAACAACAAAACCCTTGTACTATGGTGATAATTTTACAATTGCAGCTAGCTACCAAACCGGTATTATTCCTATCCTAACCGTCACAGAGCAAAAAACATTTTCAGAAACATTAATAGAACTTTTACTTCTCTTAAACATTATTCTAATTCCTCTTGCACCGATAATTACACTTATTATTATTTTTTTAATTTGGTTTAAATCCGGCAGAGATAAAGTCGAAGGAAATAAAAACAAGTCAATCTTTTTTAGCAGGTCAATTGCAGCAGAGTTTTCTCCACCAGACAAATTAAGACCCGCAGAAATCGGCATTTTATTTGATCAAAAAGCCGACACAGTTGATATTACAGCCACAATTGTTGATTTAGCAGTTCGAGGCTATTTACAAATAAAAGAAACCAAAACTAAACGCTCGCTTCTTCCCGATAAAACAGATTACACATTAATAAAAATCAATCCAAAAAGTACAACAGACAAACTCATTCCGTACGAAAAAATGCTAATAGATAAATTATTTAAAACAAAAGACAAAATTGACATTTCATCCTTGAAAAACACTTTCTACGCTGATCTTAAAAATATTAAAGAGCAAGCTTATAAAGATATGACTAGTAAAAACATTTTTAACGATAATCCCAACAAAATTAGAAATAAATATCTTGCAATTGGCTTTATACTATTTTTCTTTGGACTTTTTCTGATGTGGTGGTTAAGTATTTGTGGTCTAATAGTAATTATATTTAGCAGAATTATGCCAAGCAGAACTTCATACGGATTTGAGCTCTACCAAAGATCAAAAGGATATAAAGAATTTATTGAAAAAGCCCAAAAATATCCTCAAAAATTTTATGAAGACAACAATCTATTTAATGAAATACTACCTTACGCCATTATGTTCGGTATTGTTGAAAAATTCGCCAACTCTGCCAAGGAAATGGGTTTAAAACCAAGCAATAATTCATGGTATACAGGCTCTCACCATTTTAATCCAGTTTTGTTCAGTTCAAATATCACTAATTTCTCTAACTCATTTTCATCCACCTCTGCATCACGTCCAAGCAGTAGCGGTAGTGGAGGGGGAGGATTTTCTGGTGGCGGTTTCGGTGGTGGAGGGGGAGGAAGCTGGTAATGATAATTGGTTACAAAAAATTTTTACTATTACTAATAATTCTATTCACAACAGGGGTTATTTATTCGATTAAAAACCAATCGAACTATAGTGCAGAACTCAAACAGTTAATTACCGAATCCAAATCATCAGGAGCATTTGATTACGACATGCAAATTACAAAAATCAAAGATATTTTAAAAAAATATTCATACAAAGAAGCCCTCATTTATGCTGAAAATCTCCCCATTACTTACAGAGAATACCATTCGATATCCCACTATATTGGTCAAGAAATGTTCAAATCATTTGGAGTTAACGGGGTAACGAAATGTTTTGATAGTAACCTCCAAGATCCCTACTTTGGGTGTGCACATGGATTTTTGAGTGAAGCAGTAAGAGGTACAAATTATGATATTCGCAAAATTGAAGAAGGGTGTAGAGCTATTACATTAGGTAACCATGCATCAAACTGTCTCCATATTATTGGACATAGTGTATTACACAACCTTGGGTTTACTGATGAAGCCTTTATCAAAGCAAACGAAATATGTGACCAGGCCTCAGATCTCGACACCGCCAATAGGTGTAAAGATGGAACAGTTATGGAATCAACCTTCGCACGCCTAGGAACAGATGGGAGAGGGCTAGTACCAAAGCTAGAATTTGACCCAAACAACCCCTACTACCCATGTTCTTTAACTGATAACTCCAACTGTTACACGCTTAAACCTGAGTATTGGCTAAGAACACTAAAACTTCCAGTTAGTCAAATTATTTCTTACTGTACAAAAGCACCTAATCAAACTGCTCAAGAAAAATGTTTTTGGGGATTAGGACTCATGATGTGGAGCGAATCATATGTTAAATCAGAAAATGTCGAAAATTATCAATCACTACTATCAACGAATATTAAAAATTGCCAAAATATTTCATTAGTTTTAGGAAAAAACGAATGTTTACGCGGATTCAACGAAGCAATTGAAAAACTTAAGGACGGCATTTACCGCGACGTTAAACATATTTTTTAATATAACCTGTAATTTATCGAAATAGGATATAATCTCAAAATGTATTTACACAAATATATTGCTGGAGCAACTCAGTTGTCACGGAGAAAAATATTTACTCATGTCAAAAATGGCGATGTATCAATTAATGGGAAAAAAGAGCTAAACTTTAACGCAATTGTCAAATTAGGTGACCAAGTCACTATTAACAACAAAACTATTACTTATACTTCTAATCCAACATACTTAGTTTTATACAAACCGCGCCAGGTTTTAACAACTTTAGATGACCCGTTTAACCGAAAAACGATTGTAAATTTTATTCCCGAAAAGTACGCGAAATCGCGCCTTTTTCCAGTAGGTCGACTAGACTACGACTCGGAAGGGTTACTAATTCTAACTAATGACGGAGATCTTTCCCAAAAACTTACTCATCCAAAATATGAAAAACAAAAAGAGTATGAGGTTGTCGTAAATTATGAACTTGAATCTAGACAATTACATATTTTCAAAACTGGAGTAAAAATCGAATCAGGATACACTACTAAACCAGTAATTATTAACAAGATCGCACCAAAAACCTATAGAATAATTTTAACCGAAGGAAAAAAGAGACAAATTAGACAAATGTTTAGTTATTTTAATATCAAAGTCAATCGCCTTATCAGAATAAGTATTGGACCTTTAAAATTGTCTGATCTAAAAATAAAACCAGGGGACATTAAAGAGATTGATCCAAAAATATTTGATTAAATAAAACTAAATCAAGACCTGTTTCTTGCTTTAGATCTTTCGTTTTGAGTCAAAAATCTTTTTCTAAGTCGCAAATTTTCCGGTGTAATTTCTAATAACTCATCTGCTTCTAAAAAGTTCAAGCATTCTTCCAAACTCATTTTTTTTGATGGAGTCAGAATTACAGAAATATCTGAAGTAGAGGATCTGACATTGGTTAACTTTTTCTCCTTAGTTACATTTATTTCAATATCTTCTTCTCGAGGGTTCTGACCAATAATCATTCCCTCATAAACTTCTGTTTGAGGATCAATAAAAGTAATTCCTCTTTGTTGAGCATTATTAAGCCCATAAGTAACCGCCTTACCACCCTCAGACGCAATCAAGACACCACTACGAAGTTTCGGTAATTCAGCACCAAGTGGCTGCCAAGAATCAAAAATCGTATTAACAATCGCTGTTCCTCTTGTTTGAGAAAGTAGTGCATTTCTAAGACCCAAAGTTCCTCTAGTGGTCAAAATAAACTTTAATCTAGTATTACCCTTATGATCAGGCTGCATATCAGATAAAACTGCACGCCTCTTTGACATTTCACTAGTAACTGCTCCAGTATATTCATCAGAAACGTCGATTGTTACCTCTTCAACTGGTTCCAATTTTGTACCATTCTCTTCTTTTAACACTACCTCCGGTTTTCCAACCTGGAATTCAAACCCCTCACGGCGCAAATTCTCCATCAAAATTGATAAGTGCAATTCACCTCGTCCTGACAATAAAAACTCATTTCCACTAGTTAACTCCTCAACCCTTAGCGCCAAATTGACCTCCAGCTCTTTTTTTAATCTTTCGCCAATTTGTCTTGAAGTTGAAAATTTACCCTCACGGCCAGAAAAAGGGGAAGTATTCACACCTAATGTAACTTTTAATGTAGGCTCTTCGATATTAATTTCAGGCAAATCTACCTTCATACCAGACTCGATTACCGCATCTCCAATTTTTCCATCCACGCCAGTTATAGCAACTATATCTCCAACAATCGCTTCAGTAGTCTCAATTCTTCCAAGTCCTTCATAAACCATTACTTTTGCAGCATTAAAACCCGTTTCTTTACCATCCCTACCTCTCAAAACTAATCTCATACCTTTTGAAACTTTTCCCGAACTGATCTTACCGATTACATATTTGCCATTAAAATTATCAAAATCCAAATCAGTAATTACCATACCAAAAGGTTGATCAATTTCACCTTTTGGATGGGGAATATATTCAACTATTTTCTCAAACAACACTGTCAAATCAGCCGGCTGACTAAAATCACTCGGCATCGACGTCCAAGCTTTTTCATCTCGACCTATAGCGTAGAGAAGAGGATAGTCTAAATGCTCGTCATCAGTTGCCAATTCCAAAAATAAATTCTCGACTTCTTTTTCAACTTCGCCAACTCTTGCATCTCTTTTATCAATTTTGTTTATCACAACAATAACCTTAAGATTAAGCTCAAACGCTTTTTTCAATACAAACTTCGTCTGAGGCATCGGACCTTCCTGAGCATCAACAATTAACAAAGCTCCTTCAGCCATATTCAAAACTCGCTCAACTTCTCCACCAAAATCAGCATGTCCCGGCGTATCAATAATATTTATTTTAATTTCACCACGGGTAACTGATGCTACTTTTGAAAGAATAGTTATTCCTCGCTCTCTTTCAAGGTCATTTCTATCCAGAATTGTGCTCATTGCAAATTCTTCTTCGTTCTCACGAAAAACCTTAGCTTGTTTTAACAAACCATCTACCAACGTTGTCTTACCGTGATCAACGTGAGCGATAACCGCAATATTTCGTATATTTTTTGTATCCATAATTACAATAAAAAATCGCCGCTTTTTATAGCTGCGATTAAGCCATTTTACTATAAGTTATAAACATTTGCTACCGGATAAAATACTTAAAAAGTCGATTCTTTACCAACGCCTTTTTTAAGTACTTTAAATGACAATAAACAGCTAATACACATAACCAACCCTGCAGCAACAAATGGCAGTGGAATGGCTAAGGTTGCAATAATACCAGCAATTATTGGACCAAACACCGTACCAAGACTCACATATGAAGCATTAAGTCCTTGAATTGTCCCTTGGCTTTTTGCATCAGTTTCTTTGGAAAGAATAGTTTGAATTAAAGGACTATTAAATGAGTTTGCAAAAGCTAATAAAATTGATACAAAAATTAATCCATACAAATCACTTGTAAATACATAACCAACAAAACCTATAGCAGATAAAAATAGTGAGAACCTTAATGTGATTTTGTCTCCAAACATTTTCGTCACTCGCGCCACAATCAATGCTTGAGCAACCAAACCCACAATACCAAAGACAGTAAAAATAATTGAAATCTGTGTAGCCTCCAAACCTATCACTTTTACACTGAAAGGCTGAAATGCAAAAATAAACATACCAAAAGCTAGATTAATCAAAAACGAAATCAACAATGTTAAACCAACCTTATCATCGGTTAAAGCTTTAACTAATTTGACCAAATCAAAAATCTTACCTTTGGACACCTCTCCAATATGTTTATTAGTTTCTGGCAAAATTATTCCAGTTAAAATCACAGCTCCAATTGAAATTACTCCAGCTAACAAAAATGGTATGTGATCTCCAAATCTCAAGGTTAGTGCAGAAATAGCAGGACCGAACACAAACCCAAAACCAAAAGAGGCACCAATTATTCCAAAACCTTTGGCACGATCCTTGGGTTCTGTGGTATCAGAAATAACCGCTGCTGCAACGGGTATATTTCCCGCCGTAATTCCATCTAAAGCTCTCGCTATAAACAAAAAGACCGCATTTGGTGCAAAAGCTGCCATAAAAAAAGAAATCGCCGTTCCTGTTATCGAGGCCATAAGTAACGGTTTCCTGCCATATTTATCTGACAACCTGCCGATAAACGGTGTTGAAATAAAGGAACATAAAGAAAAAAGTGCAAACAACAAACCACTTTCAAAATCAGATAATCCAAACTTTTGAGAATAACTATACATTATCGGAATAATAATCCCATAACCTAACGCATTCACAAATGCAATAACTGCAATAACCAGCAAATTACGATTATTCTTAAACATATTCAATAAATAGTAACAAATTAATTTTAGTGTTCATAATTGATTAAATTATCTTTAAATTATTCCAATAATCTAGACAGCCAATAGCCTATGTATATATAATGGAGTTAGATTTTTGCGTAAGATTTCTCAACACAATTATGTAGGGTTGTGTTGGGTTTTTTGTACTTTTTATAAAAAATACCTACATAGAATCTGCCCAAATTAGTCATATTTGGGTCGACTTTATGACTGAACAAGACCACAATATACACAATAAATCTATCAAACCGCACCATTTCGGAAGTAAAAAGCTTCTCAAACACCCCCATCACGCAATTCCACTCATTGGACAACGCACCATCACCACCAGCCACTTACTCGTTCATACTCTAATTACAAAAAAAATTACTATTGCAAAATGGCAATTCAACCTTTTTGGATTAATTTGCATAAGTCTTGGTTTTGGATTCGGCGCTTACACAACTCTCAACACAATAATTCCAAAAATCTTTGCCTCAGATCTAACTCAGGAATGGGATTTTTCTGTTGAAGGGGATTACACACTCTCAGACTCAAATCTAATCACAATCGCTGGTAGTAGTGCCAAACTATCTGTCCAAAACTATATTACTGATTCAAACACAAAAGGACTCTATCATTTTGACGAATCATCTGGTGGAAGTGCTTCAGACTCGTCAGGTAACAGTAACAATGCAACAGTAACTGGTGCGACATTTACTACTGGACAACTAAACAACGCCTTATCTTTTAATGGAACTTCCAACTACGCAACAGTACCTGATTCAGCAAGTTTATCACTTACTCAAAGCAACACCCTAGAAGCATGGACCAAATTTTCCGAAACATTTTCTGCTGGCAGTCATGACAACAACCAAGGTGTAATAGACAAAGGAGACTATAGACTCTATTACAATTACAACACAGGAAAGATTCAATATGAATTATCAGACGCTTCATCAACAACTTGGACACAACAGGCTGGCAACGATATCAAAGGTAGTTGGGATCTTAACGGTAAAATATCAATCGAATCACAAACAGTTATAGACACAACCCTATATGTTGGACTAGGTAACGCAATTGGGGATGCCGAAGTCTGGAGTTGGAATGGAACAACTTGGTCACAAATTGGTGGTGATGGTCTTAATTCCGGATGGGCAGATCAAACATACGAAGCAGTTTACTCTTTAACCACTGACGGAACTAATATTTACGCTGGCCTAGGTTCTACAGCAGGTGACGCCGAAGTCTGGAGGTTTAACGGTTCTTCCTGGACCAAAATAGGAGGTGACGCGCTCAATTCGAGCTGGGCGGTTAATACCTTCGAGGGTGTTTATAGTATGAATTATTTTAATGGAACACTTTATGCTGGCCTTGGTGCATCAGCTAACGATGCCGAAGTCTGGAGTTGGAATGGTACAATCTGGGCAAAAATTGGTGGTGACTCACTTAACTCAGGATGGACAACAAACTTTGAATATGTTTATCAAATGGCAAATGACGGTACAAATCTTTTCGTTGGTCTTGGTTTAACTGCTGGAGATGCCGAAGTCTGGAGCTGGAATGGTACGATCTGGGCAAGAATAGGTGGCGATGGTGTAAACAGTAGCTGGGCAGACACAACATTTGAATATATTTTGAGTATGCTTTACCAAGGTTCAACACTATATGTTGGACTTGGCACCACCGCAGGCGACGCTGATCTATGGAGCTATACTTCTGGTACCTGGACACAAATAGGTGGAGATGCACTTAACTCGGGTTGGGCAGCTAGTACTTATGAAGGAGTTTACTCGTTAAGAGGTGATGGAACAAACGTCTATGCAGGTCTTGGTGCAACGGCTGGCGACAATGAAGTTTGGAGCTGGAATGGTAGCACTTGGACCAAAATTGGCGGAGATGCAGTTAACTCTGGTTTTACCAATACTCACACAATCGTATCTACACTAAGTTATATAGGTACGACACTATACGCCGGATTAACTGGAACAGTAAGCTCCGAACTATGGGCGTACGCGGGAGGAACTTGGAGTCAAGTCGGTGGCAACTACTACAACGAAAGTTGGGGATTTTTTGGACTTCAAAGTGTAGAAAGTATGACTACCTACTCAGACAAGCTTTATGCAGGCACAGGATTATCAACTGCCGGAAATGCACTAGTTTGGGAATTTGACGGCAGTAGTTGGACGTTAATCGGTGGACAGGGCGTAAACAGTAGTTGGGATGGAAAAACGTACGAAATAATTTCGTCGATGATTAGTGATGGTGGATATCTATATGTCGGACTCGGCACTTCAGCCAACGACGCCGAAGTCTGGAGTTGGAACGGTACAACTTGGACCAAAATTGGCGGAGATTCAGATAATTTAGGGTGGACAACCAACTACGACATTGTTACATCTATGGCTATTTTTAACGGCAACCTTCATGTCGGACTTGGATTAACTGCTGGAGAAGCAGAAGTCTGGGCCTGGAATGGTTCAAGTTGGAGCAAGGTCGGTGGAGATACAGTTAACTCAAGCTGGGGTGCTGGCTATGAAAGAGTGTTATCTATGGCAGTTTACAATGGACAACTTTACGCAGGATTAGGTATCTCAGCTGGAGACGCTGAAGTTTGGGCTTGGGATGGAGCAACAACTTGGACAAAAGTTGGCGGAGACTCTGTTAATTCAGGCTGGGACAATACTAAAGAAGATGTCGACTATATGATTGTCTATAACGGCAAACTTTACGCAGGGCTAGGAGTTACAACTGACGACGCAGAAATATGGGAATACAACGGTACCAGTTGGAGTCTAATTGGTGGTGACGATGTAAATAATGGGTGGGCATCAGGAACATACGAACAAGTAAAAACCATGACTGTTTATAATGGAAAACTTGTGGCAGGTCTTGGATCAACCGCTGGCGATAGCGAAGTTTGGGTATACGATGGAACGACCTGGACAAAAATTGGTGGTAATAGTCTAAACTCTAGCTGGGGAAACACAATTGAACTTATCAACAGTTTCAGCGTTTATTTCGGTAAACTTTATGCTGGCACGGGAAACACGGCCAACGCAGATGCTGCGGTATGGTCATACGGTGATAATGGAATATTACAATCGACAACTGTTGGACAAAATACCAACTGGCATCACATTGCCGCTACATATGATGGAGCAACAATGAAACTCTACATCGATGGGGTGCTTGACAATTCCACCTCAAAATCGCTTTCTATCCCAGATAGTGCAAACAGTTTATTTATTGGAACTACTGGTGGAGGTAGAGAAAGTGGTATTGCTCAAGGATATTTTGATGGCTTAATTGATGAAGTAAGAATAAGTAACACTCCAAGAACAACATTTAATTCAACTCCATATACAGCCTCAGCTCAAACCGTTAAACCAACTAGTGCATATGGCACCACAGGAATTCTTTCTTGGGACGGGTTTACGTCTGATGAAACAGCAAACGGCGGAACAATAACTTACAGACTTAGTAACGATAATGGCTCAACTTGGAAATATTACAACTCAGGTTGGGTAACTAGTAGTTCAACAAGTCAAACCAACACAGCAGCTGAAATCAACACAAACATTGCAACATTTCCCGTCAGCACTGGTGGTTTCGTTTGGCAAGGGGTACTCAATGGTAATGGCAACCAACTTGTTACACTAAATTCAGTAACTCTAACCGCAACTGCAGATATTACTGCACCAACCCCACCTGACTCTCTAACCGCCCTTAACCAATCTGGTGGATCATCAATCTCTACTAACACATGGTACAAACACACTGCTCCTTACTTTAGCTGGAGCGGTGCAACCGATACGGGCGGATCCGGCGTTTCCGGATATTATGTCTACTTTGGTACTGACAACACTGCTGATCCACTAACTGCTGGTAGCTTTCAGGCAGGAAACACCTACACAGCAAGTTCTATGAGTAGTGGAACAACCTATTATCTCAGAATCAAATCTGCCGATAATGCAGGCAACAAATCATCAACTTACGCAGCATTCATATATAAATACGACAACACTTCTCCAACCAACCCATCACTTGTTTCTGTCAACCCAGCAGGCTTTGCTACCACCAACGACTTTACCTTTTCTTGGGCAGCGGCCGGAGCTGAAGGTGGAGCCAGCGATGCCCACTCTGGACTTTCTGGTGGATCATTTGGGTACGAATATCGAACCGGAGTTAGTAGTGGTAATTGTAGTAGTCCTTCAGGATGGACATCTACAACTTCCAACTCCATTAATATTCCTGATGCTGCATATCTTGAAGGTAGTAGTGCTAATATTTTTTACTTACGAACGATTGATAACGCCGGAAATACCACTAGTACCTGTGTCACAGTCAACTATTATTTCGCCGGTGAAGGTCCATCTGCGCCTCAATTACTAACAGCCACCCCATCAACCAACACAACAAACTCTTTTGCCTTCTCATGGCAACCACCAAGCAGCTACTCAGGCAGCGCCTCTGATCTAACTTACTGCTACACTGTTAACACTCTCCCATCAGAAAGTTCCTGCACCTTTACGAGTGCTGGCGCAACATCACTATCAGCAGACTCGTTTGCCACACAACAAGGACTGAACACTTTCTATCTTTCCGCAAAAAATCCAGAAGATTTAGGTGGTGTAATTAACTACGGTGTCTATACCTCCGCCACATTTACAGCTAATACTTCTGCCCCGGGTATTCCAGGCAATATTGATATTGCTGACGTTTCAGTAAAGAGCACTAGTTCTTGGAAATTAGCTATTAGTTGGGAAGCGCCAAGCGATGTCGGATCAGGTATTGAAAACTACGAAATCTTCCACTCAACAGACGATGTTACATATTCCGAAGTCGCGACAACCTCTGGTATTGCCTATGTTGATACAAGTCTGACTCAAGCCACCCATTATTACAAAGTCAGAGCTTGCGACAACGTCAACAATTGTGGTGCCTACACATCCTCAGTTGATCTTATTCCAACGGGCAAATTCACTGATGCTCCGACACTGTCATCAGGCCCAGTCAGCACCTTGATCACCACAAAAAAGGCAACAATTAGTTGGTCAACCGATAGAACTAGCGACTCAAAAGTAAGCTATGGAACAACCTCTGGATCATATTTTTCTGAGGAACCAAGTAACTCCACTCAAGTTACCGATCATACAATCAACATCACCAACCTCACACCGGGAACCACTTACTTTTATAAGGCCAAATGGACTGATGAAGATGGTAACACTGGATTCAGTGCTGAAAAAACTTTCACAACTCTACCAGCTCCGACAGTCAAAGATCCAAAAGTAAAATCAACTTCGCTAACTTCAGCAATTCTCGAATTTACAGTCACCGGAGCCAGCAAAGCTAAAATCTATTATGGTAAGTCGTCAGCTTTTGGTGGAGTCAGTGAGATTTCTACATCAACAGCAGAGACGACCTACAATCTCTCGCTTGAAGAACTAGAAGATGGAACAAAGTATTTTTATAAAATCAACACTCTTGATACTGAATCAGCAGAATATGAAGGAAATATTCTTAGTTTTGAAACTCTACCAAGACCAAAAATTGCCAATGTCAGGGTACAACAAGTCAACGGAACAGCCCAATCAACCTTATTAGTCACTTGGTCAACTAATACTGAAACCTCATCAATCGTTACCTACTATCCAGAAAACACACCTTCAAACGCACAAGACGAAATCAATATCGCTTTAATTACTGGAGAACACAAAATGATCATCAAAAATCTTCAGCCTCAAACAAACTACACTCTTTTAGTAAAAGGTAGAGATAAAGCAGGTAACGAAGCGGTGTCAGACCCACAAAAAGTTACCACCGCCACTGATACCAGAGCACCACAAATTACAGATCTCAAAATTGAAGGGTCTACAAATGCTGGTAATAACAATCAAGAAGCGACTGCTCAGCTAGTAATAAGCTGGAACACCGACGAAGCGTCGACCAGTCAGGTTGAATTTGGTGAAGGAACAGGTACAACTTATTCTCAAAAGACACAAGAAGATGCCACTACCACATCAAACCATTTGGTTGTCATTTCCGGATTATCCCCATCAAAGGTTTACCACATCAGAGCATTATCAAAAGACACTGCTGGTAATATAGGTAATTCAGTTGACACAGTAACAATCACCCCGAAAGCCACAGATAATGCGCTTAATCTTGTAATTAGCAACCTCAGTCAAATTTTTGGATTCCTTGGAGGACTAGCAAACTAAATATGGAAACTAAAAAAATCATCACTGCTACAGATATTGTCAAAGTATTTAAGGTTGGTGCACAAGATGTACAAGTGTTAAAAAGTGTAACCTTAGAAGTTGATGATGGCGACTTTATGATTATTTTTGGCCCATCCGGCTGTGGCAAATCAACTCTCCTTCACGTTATCCTTGGACTTGAAGCACCAACCGCTGGTAAAGTCATATTTTCTGGCAGCGATATGTACACATCAACAACGGAAGATGACAGATCGACAATTCGCAAACAACTTGTTGGAATGGTCTATCAACAACCCAACTGGATCAAATCGTTAAAAGTTGCTGAAAATGTCGGCTTCCCACTCATGTTATTAGGTAGAGAAAAAACTGAAGCTCAACAAAAAGCATTCGAAGTTTTGAAAAGTGTCTCCATGCAAGACTGGGCGGATTACTATCCTACTGAATTAAGTAGCGGACAACAGCAAAGAATAGCTCTAGCAAGATCATTAATTAACGACCCTAAAATAATTATTGCCGACGAACCAACTGGTAATTTAGATTATGAATCAGGACAAGAAATGATGCAGCTTCTGTACGATGTCAATAAAAATCAGGGAAAAACCATAATTATGGTTACTCATGACTTGGAATATATGAAGTTTGCCAAAACAGCTGTACGTATGCTTGATGGTCAAATAATTGAAAAACTTCACGGCGATCAAAAATCCAAACTAACTGGCGGCCTAAAAAGTAAACGACTTAAAATTTCACTTCGTGACAAGAACTCCGTTACCAATCTACCCGAACAAGCAAAACCAAAAGACTCCAATTCAACTATCACAAGATGAGATTACCACTGCCTAGACCTTCCACATTTCTAAAAATAATTAAACATTTCCCTCTCTATGTGCATTATTTCTTTACTGTGTGGATTTGGGAAACAATAACCTTCACAATATTACTAATTACTTATATTGCTGGCTTAATTCTTAACCATATTGGATCATTCAAATTTTTTCCTAAACCAATTGATAGGGCACTAAGAAAACCTTTATCCAAAATTTACCAAAAAATTCTCGGATTTCATCGTAAACCTAACAGTAGCAGTATTAATAGAATAATGTTGATTGAACTAGCTCTAAGAAATATGAGAGTTAAAAGATCAAGAACCACTATAACAGTCGGGGGTATGTCGCTCGGCATTGGAGCAATAGTATTCCTAGTATCACTTGGCTATGGCGTGCAAGATCTGGTTGTTGGTAGAGTTGCCAGGTTAGAAGAAATGAAACAAGCCGATGTAACAGTGGCAGCCGGAAGCAATCTAAAAATTACAGACAAAACTATCTCAGAATTTAAATCAATTAATGATATCAAGGATGTTTTACCTCAAATCGCAGTAGTTGGTAGAGTAAACTTTCAAAACTCTATTTCAGATATGGCTGTTTACGGAGTAACCAGTGAGTATTTGAATCAAAGCGCAATCAAACCTGTACAAGGTAAAATCTTTGAAAGTAATGACCTGTCTAAACCTGTCAGTAGTCTTCCAAAACCAGCCCCAGAAATCGCGGGTGTTAAAACAACCTCAGTATCATCAGGTCAACTAATTAGTGACATTGACTTTGAGATTGAACCATCAGCCTGGATTAAAGTTAGATCTAAACCAGATAAAACATCATCAATAATTGGCTACACTAAAAGAATTGAAGGGAACCAGAATGGACAGTATTTTTGGGGTGGTAGCTATCCTGATAATAAAGAAGGCTCAAGCGGAACAGACCATAATGGCCAAACATTAGGCAAATGGATTAAAGCCAGCGTATATATTTGGGATAAAAAACCTTGTGATATCAAAAACCCCGATTGTCTTGAAGGGCAATACCTTAAAACTCAAGATAATGGTAAACAAAAACAAGTCGAGGGTTTTTTCGCACAGGTTAATGTACGCACTTTTGGTTCAGACCTAGTCACTCTTAGTCAGGTTTTAGGTGAATCGACCTCCTCAGCAACCACAACGACCATTGTTTCACCAAGCGAATCAACTAGCGCTGCAGACATTGAATTAGCTCTAATCGCTTCCGAGGCTGCCGCACTGACTAGTCAAAAAACTAAAACCGTTCCACTAAGCACAAGCGCTATCAAACAAGCAGTTGTTAACAGAGCAATGCTGCAAGTTTTAGGAATTACAGAGACCGAAGCCGTTGGCAAAACATTTTCCTCTTCGTTCGTAGTTGTTGGTAACCTACTCGCAGACGCTGCAGAAAAAATTGAATCAGTGCCAGCTGATTACACAATAGTCGGCGTAACACCAGATGAAAAATCTCCAGTTTTTTATGTTCCCTTTATTGACCTCAGATCACTTGGAATCGAAAACTATTCGCAAATAAAAATTGTCGCAGAAAATCAAAACACACTACCAAAAATTAGGAAACAAATTGAAGCAATGGGATTCAACACAAGATCAGTAGCTGATACGGTCGAACAAATCAACTCACTATTCGCGACCGTCAGAACTGTACTAGCCCTCCTTGGAATGGTTGCATTAGCTGTTGCAGCTTTGGGAATGTTTAATACACTCACCGTTTCTTTACTTGAAAGAACCAGAGAAGTGGGACTAATGAAAGCGATGGGGATGAAATCTAAAGAAGTCAAAGAACTTTTTCTGACTGAATCAATGATTATGGGTTTTTTTGGCGGAGTGTTAGGCGTACTGTTTGGTTTTACAGTTGGCAAGTTATTAAGTGTACTTATTTCAATAGTTGCAATATCAAAAGGTGTAGGTTTTATCGACATTGCCGTTATACCAACAACCTTTGTATTCTTTATCGTTATTCTTTCGCTTATTGTTGGAGTAATAACCGGCATTTACCCAGCCAGACGTGCCACCAAAATTTCTGCACTTAATGCAATGCGTTATGAGTAATTGTTCTCTTGGTTGGAAAAAAGTGTTTTATAAAATATAATCAGCAAGCTATTTTTTAGCCCACCCCTTGCGGGATGGTGAAATGGTATCACACCGCCCTTTGAAGGCGATTTTCTAGGTTCGAGTCCTAGTCCCGCAGCATAGTTTGACAATTCGCTTCTGTGAATTTGTCGAAATATACTGGACAGGAAAAGAACCGACAGGTTCGCTCTTTTTGAGTTGAACTATTGAAAAAAACTATTTCAATAGTTAGTTTCAAAAATCTATGAATTTTTATTTAAAATTCATAAGTCAACCTAGTCCCGCAGCATAGTTTGACTATACCTAATCACTAACCAGTATCTTAAGCAATTATTAACCTACGTCGAATACAATTCTGTTATTATTTATTTGCAGTAAAAAAGAAAGAGAAAATAATTGAAAAAGATCAAAATATACATACAAGAAAACATTGCTTATGTTGCTCTAATTCAGGCAATCATAGCTATGGTAGGTAGCCTATATTACAGCGAAATACGTGGATACATTCCGTGCCAACTCTGTTGGTATCAAAGAATTCTAATTTATCCTATTGTTTTAGTCATAACAGTGGGCTTAATCAGAAATGATAAAAGGCTCTATCATTATGTATTTCCACTCAGTGTAATTGGCTGGCTAATCGCTTTTTATCACGTTTTACTGCAACAAGGTATCGTTCCCGAGACCTCAATAACCTGCGATATCACTGCTTCATGTGGAACAAAATATGTTAATTATTTTGGATTTGTTTCAATTCCAATAATGGCACTATTTGCTTTTAGTGTAATTATCGCCAGTATGTGGATTATGAAAAAATCAGTTCAAACAACAAAATCCAAAAAATAACTTTAATATTCGGTTAGAAACCTAACAGTATTCCTCATCGCCTCACCAAAACTACTTCCATTAATATTATGCCCGCCCGACTGATATTCATAAAACTCATGTCGAATACTGCTCTGATCTAGTAGCATATTAAGATTACGGCTATATTCCACACCGACAACATCATCATCGACTGAATGATTAAGTTGAATTGCAGTTTTAATTTCATTTAGATAGTTAGTTGGAGCAACGGTTTTCCAAAAATCATTCTGGTTATCAAACTCACCATATGTGTTAAACAACTCAGTTCTTCTTCTTTGTCTCTGTGACTGAGTCGATGGGGGACGATAGCTATTATCATTAAGTCTATATTCCCTTAAATCTGTATAAGTATAACCAGCCCCCGCCCAAATAACCGCAACTGGAATATCTGTTTTAACTGCAATACTTCTCATTACCACATTACCAGCCATACTATGTCCCCATAACCCAACCTTTTTAGAATTAACATTTGGAAATTTTGATAACGCCGAGTAAGCATTAAGCGTATCGATAACATAATCACTCGAATAATATGCGCCACCTGCTTCTCCTTCCGAATCCCCATGCCCGCGCAAGTCAATTTTTAACACCACAATTCCATTTCTAGCCAAATAGTCAACATAGGATACATATTTTCCCAAAGTTGTATAGGTTGTCGGCGCAATATAGCCGTGTACAAAAACTACAGCCGGCCATCCATCAATAGGAGGTTGCCCCTTCGGTACCGTTAACTGTGCATTAATCTTTAATCCATCAGATTGATAACTAGTTAAATATGAGCTGTATAAAAATTCCTGTGAATTTATAACCAATTCTCCCAATTCACTGTCATATATTTTGGTTCTCAAAAAAGGAATGGTTAAATCCTCAAATGGTTTAGGTTGATCATAATTATCTTGTTGACCACTGTTAAATATTTCAACAGACCCAATAAAACCATTTTCATCTTTTTTTAATAATAAAGTAATTCCTATTGCAAAAATAATAGACAAAACCACCAAGACACAAACAATTAATTTACGATTTTTCGTAATTTTCATAAGTCTATCAATTGTAAAAATATTAAAAAAAAATTTCCACAACCAAGCGGCACTTGCAATACTTTCCATATTTAGTTTTAGCTAAACTGGGGAATTTTAATTGTCGGTACTAATCTAGTACCTTCTGTCAGATCCACCACGATTTTCGCGAGGTTCCATTGGACGAGCTTCATTGACCGTGATTGCACGACCATCAAGTTCCTTTCCGTTGAACATTTCAACAGCTTTGTCAGCTTCTTCTTGCGAAGACATTTCAACAAAACCAAAACCTTTTGAACGATTAGTGAATTTGTCTTTGATTACTACTGCAGAAACAACTGATCCAGCCTCAGCAAACATTGCATTTAGAGACTCTTCAGTGGTAGCCCAAGCTAGTCCTCCAACAAATAATTTAGTTGCCATTAATTAATTTCACCTCCTTTACAAACATTTTTATTATTATGATTCATACATATTTCTAGATGTTTTGGAGATGATTCTTTTGGAATTACGATTACCAACACAACTTAACTTAATACTTTGAATATATTTATCTTGTAATTATATCTAAATTATAGCTAAGCACAATATTTAATCTATAAAAGTGATTGCTGATCCTTTTTTCTCAGCTCTGCCTGTTCGCCCGATACGATGTACATAATCCTCATAGCTCTCAGGTAACTCATAATTAATAACATGAGTTATATTATCGATATCTAGCCCACGAGCAGCGACATCCGTAGCAAGTAGAATATTAATTTTGTCATTCCTAAACAAATCCAAAGCTCTTTGTCTCTGATTTTGATTTTTATTTCCGTGAAGAGCCGCAACCTTAAATCCTCTTTGTTCAAGAGCTCTTGATAATTTTTCCACACCCCATTTGGTTCGACCAAAAATCAAAACCTTGCCAAAACCTTCTTGAATTAGTAAATCGTGTAGGATATCGAGCTTATTAGCTCCTTTTACACTAATAACATCCTGATCGACATTTAACGAAGTTTCCTGTTTTTTAACGGAAATTGTCACAGGATTATTTGAAAGAGATTTCATTATTTCGGTAACAGCCGGAGTCATTGTTGCTGAAAAAAACAAAGACTGACGAAACTTTGGGAGATGTGAAATTATAAACTTAATATCATGAATAAAACCCATATCAAGCATCCTGTCAACTTCATCCAAAACAATCGTCGAAAATCCTGCGATATTAAGCTTATTTTGATTTTTTAAATCCTTAATTCTCCCTGGTGTGCCAATAACAAAATGATATGGATTTTTTAAAGCTTGTGCCTGTGGGCGAATATTTACCCCACCAATACAGAGCACTGAAACCAAGCCAGCATTTTCAGTAAAATCAAAAAACTCACTCCTGATTTGAACAGCTAACTCACGAGTAGGCGCCACTATTAGCACCTTCTGGTTACGATCCATATAGACTTTATTTATCAGTGGAATTAAAAAAGCAGCAGTTTTTCCCGTACCGGTGTTAGCAATACCAACCACATCTTTTCCTTCCAAAGCAGGCTTAATTGCCTGATCCTGAATCGGTGTAGGGGAAATATAACCTTTAGAAGATATATTTTGTTTAATTTTTTCAGCGATATTAAAATCGGCAAACGAATGAGTAGGAACATAAGGCTCAGATTTAACAAACTCGGCTTCTTTTTTAACAATAAGCCTTGGATCCATATATTTAATTTTATTTTTGAAACGATTTTGTCCACCAGAACTAAAACCACCCCTATCAGAGCGCGGTTGATGAAAATTTCCACGAGAACTTCCTCGCGTTTTATTACGACCACCAAAAGATGATCTAGGATTATAACTATTTCTATTCATTTATTTTTTCTTGTGAGGGAAAAATCAAGGCAATAAAACCGCTTAGATAGGTAAACAACAATCATTATCATAGATTTAAAGATACCAATAAAAACAAAATTGGAACAGAGTATCTTTATCCAAACTGACAAGAGAATATGTCTAAAAATATAAGCAGATTTATTGCTTCAATCTGCCTCAATGTCTGATAAGTATACCAAATCTACGCTGAAATAGCAAACTACCCTAAGACTATAGTAAAAAGAATTAGATTCGAAATTTATGTTAAATATAACCTGTAGTTTTATATTACAGTAATTCCAAGCAATTATGGCAAAAATTTGGTAATAATTGTAAGTAACCATAAAATCACTGTCCATATGCCAAACAACTCAAGTGTATCGGTTGACAAAGCGGTAAAAAAAATTGAAATCTCCCCGCAAGAAAGATTGACTGTTTTTTTAGAAATTGACCCAAAAAACCAAGGAACAGCAATTCTCAAACTACCAAGCAAAATTCAAAAAGAGATTTTAACTAAACTCACTGACGACGAAATAATATCGCTTCTTAATTATCCAGATCCCGATAAAGTCACAGATATTCTTCAATTAATTGACCAGCGTAGAGCAGAAAACATTCTTGAAAAACTTAGCTCCAGTATTAAAGAAAAGGTTGAATTCTTACTTAGATTTAACCCCAAAGCCGCCGCAGGTTTAATGAATCTAGACTACGTTGTAGCGAGTCCTGATGAAAGTATTCACAAAATTTTAGAATCAGTCATTAATCATGAAAAAAGAAACGGCAAATTCCCAACAATTCTCATTGTTGCTGACAGCAAACTACTTGGCGAACTTCCAGGACATGTCCTAATTACACACCCAACAGGCAAACTTGAAAAAATCACACCACTTATAAAAAAACTCCCAGCACTCGCTTACGACACTGATGAACATAAGGTGGTTAATTCTTTTATCAAACACCCACACGATAAAGTGGTTGTTTTAGACAAAGACGATAGTATTTTGGGAATTATTCATTCTGACGATATTCTCCGTCTCGTAGACAAACACTCGATGAAGGATTTATATGGATTTGCCGGTGTTGACAGTGAGGAAGATGCCTTAGATTCAGCGTTCACCAAAGTAAAATATCGATACAAATGGTTAATAATTAACCTTGGTACAGCATTTTTAGCGGCGTCCGTGGTTGGATTATTTGAAAATACGATTTCAAAATTCACCCTTCTTGCAGTTTATATGCCAATCGTAGCTGGAATGGGAGGAAACGCAGGCACTCAAACAATGGCCGTAACCATTCGTGGATTGGTACTAAAAGAGGTTGATCTAAAAAGTGGACATAGATTAATCCTAAATGAGATGAAGGCAGGCGCTACAAATGGCTTGATTAATGGATTAATCGTAGCTGCAGTCGCTATTATATTTAATCAAAGCCCTTCACTTGGGTTTGTCATAGGTACCGCTATGATAGTAAACCTTGTTATTGCTGGCTTCTTTGGTGCCCTAGTTCCATTAGTAATGAAATCACTTGGAAAAGATCCTGCTAGCTCAGCTACGATTTTTATTACAACTGCTACAGACGTCATAGGATTCTTTGTCTTCCTTGGGCTTGCTAGCATCGTTCTTAAATAATAATTTAAACCAACAAACCAAAAACCCACATTAGATAATAATCAATAAATAATTTTTATCGTCTTTTTTATGTAGCGCTTTTTTGTCATAATTAAACTACAACTTATGACAGAAATCTTGCCCGACGAACATCAACCACCCAACTACAAAACAGGGGAGGGGGACCAACTCCATCAAACTGTTTATGGGCAAAGCGGATTAGAACAAAATATCTACCCAAGCCCACACCCAGAACACATCGACTTAACTACACCAGATAGCTTAGCTAATCAGATTGAAACAACTCAACCACAAAACCCACCTATTGAAATTACAATGGATGAACCAACTGCCGAACCTGAAACATCACAATCGCCAGAACTTGAAGATAATGAAATTGAAGAACTGGTATCAATGTTTGAAAAACTTGAAGCTGCTTTTCGAGCTGCTAGTGAAACCGACAAAACCCTTGGTGATCAAATAAGAATCACTTTATCAAAAATCCAAGATCGAATAAGAACTGCTAATCCAAATGAAGCCGGATTTGCTCCAATTAAAAGATCAGTAGATAGCTTAACCTCATCACTTACTCAAAACCAATTTTACAGATCATTAATCGAAGGTGATGGTAACCACATTCCAATACCTTCATTTAAAGACGAGTTAAGACAAACACTTGCTCGATTAAAAAGTTCAGAAGACCCAGCAGAGAGATTAAAACTTGCCACCGAGGCTCAGGCTTTAGTAACAAACCAAATTACAAAAGCTGAAGAACTCATTCAGAAACAAAAGGCAAACGATGCAGAAAAAAAGGCAATACTTGTCATAATCGAACGAGCTGAAAGAGAAGCGGTTGAAAAAGAAAGACAAATTATTCAAGTAGTGAATGACGGACAACCACTTCCACCAGAATCAATCTCTGCAATTTACTCCACCTTAGCTAAAGAATTAGCAGATCAAACCCGTACAGGAATTAATACCAGCAAAAACAGTGAAACATTATTACCACTTGGAAATTCGATTCTAGAAAAACTTATCAACGTTACCAACAAAAATACCAAAACGGCAGAAGCGCCCAACACCTCTCCAAATAACATTACTGAATCTGAAGGTGACACGGAAGAAGGGGGGATAAGTGCGAAACAAAGAGAGGTTATTGACAGAGCTTTCTCAGATCCAGACAGCAGGGATAGATTACAAACAATAGTAGAAACCTTTGGTTCCAAGCAGGTAAGAGAGTATTTTAAATCAAAAATTGAAAACAGTTCACCACAAGAAAACCCTAACCACTCCTAAACAATTAGATACAATAATTTCAAAAAAAAGCCGGAGACACAAATTGCGACTCCGGCATTGTTCACTTCCTTCCCCCCGGCTACCAAACGCAAGTTCAGTAGCAACCAATTCAGTTCTCCCAATCATGGCTCGATCCAGCTCGAACCCTCAACGATTTGGTGAGAGCACGACGCTTTAGCACCCGCCCGTCAGGCAACTGCCTAACCTGCCATAAAGTTCGCTTGATTCGCTTAGCACTCCACCCCTTATCAGCAAACCGCCCCTTATGCTCCCATGCAGCCAGTTCGTACTCTCGAACAACTGCCACAAGAGCTGGGCGAAGATGATAAAGGATTTCATACCTACTCTCAGCCAAACTCACATAGCTCGGATAGCTCTGTGGACCATCTGGCATTGGCAAGTAAGTAGCTTGCTGTTTTCCAGTCTCAAGAACCCACTGCCAACCAATAAAATCGCTTGGTTCAGAAGGTCCATATTCGTACTCGAACTTCGGATTCCTAAAAATCCTTGGCCAGGCTGGACGATCGATGTAATGCCACGCAATTTGCTTGGACAACCTACGCATCTCCTTGTCAACCCAGGGAAGTTTTTCCTCCAAGTCAACAATTGACGCTTTGGTCTCCAAGTATGTATCACGAGGAAAATACATCCTTCCAACCAAAGTTGGATCTGTCAGCCAACGGAAACAAGAGTAATCAAGAGTGTACAGTACAGTTGTTGGAGTGTACGACTCAAGTAGTTTTACCCCCATTTCTATTAGCTTAGAATACTGATGCGATGTTAAGCGCATCCGCATACACTGCTCGACAATCTTGCCGTTTCTGATTTGATGCATATTGCGCCACTGACGTTTTGAATCATCAGTAACAACAAGCACGCTCTCATCTTTCAGCAAAATTCCGAAATTAAGCAAAACGCTACTGGCAACTAGCCGATCAGCAATTCCGCTTCTGACTCCTGGCGTTATTGATAACTCACCTTTTCTGTGTTTTTCTGGTAACACATATTCGAGATCACTTATGACCACAAATATTTTTTGTGCAACCAAAAACTTCAAAAAGGCAAGCATTGGAACGGTCTTAACGGCCAATTCCAAACCTCCTTATTTCTGTGAATTAAAGTGCTAAGAGTAGTATAACCTATAGTAACAATATAGAAAAGCTGAAACGATTGACAATCATAAAATTATCTCTTAAAGTTAATCTATATGACGGTTAAACCGTATTTAGTCACATTTAGCCTAGTAATAGTGCTTTCAATACTGGTCTCTGGATGCAAAAAGGCATCCGACATTGCCAACGAACTAAGCGGCAAACCAACACCGACCCCAACTCCTGCAATTGATCCTAAAGATGTGTATATTTCAGATCTAAAAAACAGCATTGATATTTCAGCTAGTAAAAGCGCGAGCACTGCAGACAAAGCAATTATTGATGGACAAATTGCAATTTTAGCTGATGTTAATGGTGGCCAGTTAAGGGGCGAAGGCGGGATTTATCGCAATTTTGGTGTATATAATGTTTACGCCAAAATAAAACTAGACAAACCAAAAAATAATGACTTTTATCAGGCTTGGGTCAGCAATCCTAAAACAAATGAATATTTCTCAATCGGCAAGATGGAGTCAGATTCAATTGGACAATACAATGTTTCTTATAATACTGATAATATCCATCCAAATTTTGATCGAATCATTGTCACATTAGAGACAAAAGATGATGATCAACCAGAAAAACACTTAGTCGAGGGGACAATCGGAAATATTCTGGGGGCGGAAGTTAATTAACTTTCCTTTCTGTATTCTATCCAAAATTTTAAGTGCTCAACCAGAGTGCTGGTTAAGTGTTTAATACTAAAAAATTGTGATTTTCCATACAATCTTGGTAAATGACTAACTTCTGTTTCCGCAAAAACTGCACCATTTTTTTTCAACTTTAATATTAATTCAAGACAAATCAAGCCAGAATCAGAATTTAATTTGATTTTTTTTAATTTGCTTTTCTTAATTAAACGAAAGTCACTATCTACATCCGAAACAGGTGCGTTATAAACCAAATGTGTCAAAAAATTATATAAATTTCCAAGAAAAACTCTAAACCACAAATCAGACCGTACTTTTCTTGTTCCGTTCACCACATCGACCCGGTTTTTAACAAGCTTTACCATTTTTGTTAACTCCCTCACATCATATTGGCCATCGCCGTCTGTATAAAAGATCCAGTCATTTTTCGAAACTTTAAATCCAGATTTTAAAGCCCCCCCATATCCTCGATTCTTTTGATGATTAACAATATTTAGATCAGGGTATTTTGTCCTAAGGTTTTTTAAAACTTCCAATGTCCTATCTTTTGAACCATCATTTACAACCGTCACCTGAAGGCTATCTGTAACAATCCCGCCAGTTAAATGTGCTTGATTAACCAGCTTAGCTATACTTTTTTCATCATTAAAAGCAGGAAAAAAAATACTTAGACTTGACAGCTTTTTCATTTTCAAAAACCGATAATATTATCGACTTTTGTCATCAATCCTTAGCAAAATCCCAAAAGTCAGCACCCAAATAATCCCATCGAATTCGACTTTCATCAGGGTCGTCAATGTTGAACTGTGAATCTACAAAATAGAAAAAATCAACTGGGTCATTTGAGTAATTCCACGCACCGTGAGCCACACCATTTGGAATGTAAATCATCAAAGAGTTGCCACCACCCGCAGCCATCCTCATCGTTTCATTAAAAGTCGGCGAATCCTCTCTAGTATCCCAAAGTGCTACCAGCATTCTTGATGAAGGAGGAATATACCAAATTTCACTTTGTTTAAGGTGTAAATGCCAAGCCTTAATTGTTGAAGGGAACATGCGTGTACGGTTAACTTGACGTAATTTAAACCCAGGATATGCTTCTAATTCACCATTCACATCTAACCTAACAACCTCGCTAAAATCTCCTTCTTCACCAACAAAATTCTTAAGATTATTAATCGTCACACCTTCAATAAACTTCCTTGGAGAATAATCTTGAATATAAACTTCCTTATCTAAACTAGAATGTATTTTAATTGGTGTATCTTTAGTTTTCATATAAAATATAGTATATCGCAGAGATATTATTTATCCAACCAGAAATAATGCCACAACAAGCTAAACACCAACCTTTAAATAAGGTAAACTAAACTAAGAAATAAAAAAATGTCGATAGAGAAATTCTATAAATTAATAAAAAATCTTAAACTCTTTTGGTTTTACAGAGAACTACTCGTCAATCTGGCGAAAAGGGAAATAAGCGCAAGATACAAACAATCAATACTTGGCTACGCATGGGTCATAATTAATCCACTTACTCAACTTGCTGTATTAAGCTTTGTTTTTTCTTCAATATTAAAAGTTCCCTCACTTGGAGTTCCATATATTGTTTTTCTTTCCGTTGCACTTTTACCTTGGAACTTATTTCAATCATCACTTACTAGCTCATCTGGCGTTTTAGTACAAAACAGTAGTTTAATTACTAAAATTTATTTTCCCAGAGAAATCCTTGTTTACTCAACGATAATTGCTAAAATCATCGACTTTTTATTCTCACTAGTTATACTTGCAATATTAATTGCAATATTCGGCGTACCAATATATTGGTCAATATTATGGGTGCCATTGATATTCATCATTCAAATTATTTTTACAATCGGAATTTCACTTTTTGTTTCCGCCATCAACTTGTTCTACAGAGATATACAATACTTACTCACTCTATTTCTTCTAGTTTGGTTTTATCTAACTCCAATCGCATACCCAATTGAAGCCATTCCTCAAAAATTTCAATTTATAATGTCTCTTAATCCAATGGCAGTTATTATAAACGCATATCGAGAAGTGATAATTAGCGGAGGAAACCCAAATATAACAAGCTTATTAACAGGTTTGGCAACATCACTTGCTATTTTTACCTTTTCTTTTTTAATGTTCAAGAAATTAGAAAGAAGTTTTGCTGATTATGTCTAACAAAAATTACGCCGTAATTGCAGAAAATCTGCACAAATCATACTCACTTCAACGTCATAAAACTTTTAAGGAATTTCTGCCGGCTTTATTTTTAAAAGATTCATTAATAAATAGATTCGAAGCATTGAAAGGTATTAATTTTGAATTAGAACAAGGCAAAAGTCTTGGCTTAATCGGCAGTAATGGTTCAGGTAAATCTACCTTACTCAAACTCATAGCTGGAGTCACCAAACCATCAGACGGAAGAATAACTATCAACGGAACAGTTGCTCCACTTATTGAACTAGGTGCAGGTTTTCATCCAGAACTAACAGGAAGAGAAAATGTCTACCTAAACGGTTCGATCCTAGGCAAAAAAAGAAAAGACATGGACAAACTTTTTAAAAATATTGTAGATTTTGCCGGACTTTGGGATTTTATTGACCAACCGGTCAAACATTATTCGTCAGGTATGTACATGCGACTAGCATTTTCCGTCGCTGTTTCAGAAACACCCGATATTTTACTAGTTGACGAAATATTATCCGTAGGTGACATAGATTTCCAAAAAAAATGTTTACAAAGAATAAAAGACTTTAAAAAATCAGGCTCAACTTTAATTATGGTAAGTCATTCTATTGAACAAATAAAAAACTATTGTGATGTCGGACTTACTTTATCCAGTGGAAAACAACTTTTTTTTGGTCCAATCGATAAAGCAATTGAAAAATACAACCAATCCTTATGAAAAGTGTAGTTAATGAAAATAGCGAAGTCTATTACAGTCAAATGTACTGGAATGATATACCACAAGTTCTTTCCTACATGAACAAAAACTTTACCAGGTCAGAAAAAACTACCTGGCAAAAAGATTTTAAAAAGAGATTTGCAAAAAAACCATTTGAACATGCGCTAGTTTTAAACTGTGGCAATGGTTGGGTTGAAAGGGAATTTATAGACCAAAAAATAATCTCAAAAGCAACAGCATTTGATTATTCAACCGATTTATTAGCTCAAGCCAAAAAACAAAAAAAGGGTAGAAATATTACCTATGTTCAAATGGATGCAAATAAAACCAATTTTAAAGAAAACCAATATGATTTAATAATCAATGTCGCCGCACTTCACCATGTTCAATTTATAAATCGTATTTCACTCCAAATTGCAAAAGCGCTAAAACCAAAAGGGATGATGGTTAGTTTTGATTATATTGGACCAGGAAGAAACCAATACCCTAAAAAACAATGGAAATTAGCAAATAAAATAAACAATTCATTGCCCGAATCAATAAAACACGACAGCTTGTTTTACCCCCACCTACCTACAATGATGATCACTGATCCAACAGAAGGTATTCATGCAGATTTAATTATTTCTAACTTAAAAAAATATTTCAAAATTATTGAACAAAATGATACTAACGGCGCAATCGCTTATTTACTTTTAACTCACAATAAAAAGGTATCAAAATTAAAAAAACCAGAAAAATTTAAGTTAATAAAAAAAATAATTGACGAGGATAAAAAACTTACCAAGTCTGAAAATTTGCCTATCATGTTCTCTTACTTTATTGCTAAACCTAACAAACAGATAATTCAAAATAATTTTCGTAACCAATATTTTCAAACCACAGAGAATATTAGAGAATATTTGTCTGGATTATTTTTAGGAGCATATTCGCCAAAACAATTTTTTATTATTTCTTCTAATCGCTATTATCATCTAACCAAAAACAAATTAAAAAGCTTTAAAAACACATTAGGAATATAAATGAGCAGCAAACATCAACACAACAAGATCTCATTAGTTATTAATACTAAAAACGAAGAAAAAAACATCCGGGATTGTATTAACTCAGCCAAAACTATTGTCAATGAAGTAATTGTTGCGGACATGCAAAGCACTGATCAAACCAAAAAAATTGCTAAATCACTTGGAGCAAAAGTCTATAACGTTAAAGATTATGGGTATGTGGAACCAGCCAGAAATTTTGCCTTGAGTAAAGCTACAAACGAATGGGTATTAGTACTCGATGCTGACGAACGGCTACCAAAAAGTCTAGGCGACAAAATTACAAAAATTGTGCAAGACAACAAATACGATTTAGTTGAAATGCCTTTTAAAAATATGATTTTTAATAAACACATTAAACACACTGGCTGGTGGCCAGATAATCATATTCGGTTATTTCGAAAAAACTGCATCAAATGGCAAAACACTATTCACACCTTACCAATTTACAAAGGCAAAAAACTAACGCTTCCACCTGATGAAAAATATGCAATTATTCACAACAACTACTTAACAATTGATGAATTTTTGACTAAATTAATTAGATATACCAACACCACTAAAAACATAAT
>CAYROP010000013.1:0-27005 GCA_964426075.1 uncultured Gammaproteobacteria bacterium
GACCCCGCCACCTGACATCAGTTCGGTATCAGTCAAGCAAAGTAAAACAAATCTAAACTCCTGTTAGTTAATTTGCGCGTTAAGCCGAAAAATTATATTTCACTTTCAGTTTCATGGCAAACAATGTTTTTTATAAATTGTATTTTGATAAAATTGAAAAATATTGTTTTTTCTATTTGTCTCTTGAAAACTCCAAAAAAAATACTCATTTTAGTTTCACTCCAGATTATAGTTATTATTTGGTTAATTATTTTTATCTCTGAAAAACATTCAAATCGAATAAAAATTATTAACAATGGTTTAAATATTCAAAGCGAAACAGTTCCTTCAAACCAGTCGAACCTATTTTATTTCTACGAACCAGGGCACGATTTTATTGATAGTCATACTGATCAACTTAAAGGTGTAGATATAGATTTAAAAATTTTTTTTAACAAGGACACACTAAACGAGCCAGTTGACTATTCTTTAAACAAACCAGATGATGTTTTCAGAATAATTACGCTTGGAGATTCATCCACTTTTGGAGTTTATGTTAGCACCTTAAAAAACTATTCAGAGCAACTTGAATATTTACTGAACAAAGAAAAAACTTGTTCAAAATATTCAAAAATCGAAGTGATAAACCTTGGAGTTCCAGGTTACGATCAAGAATACGCCCTTGAAAGGTTCATCCGTCGAGGTAAAAAATACAAGCCAGATTTAGTAATTTGGCATCTAGTAAGTATTGAAAAACATAATGAAACCTTTATTCCATTTTTAAAAAGTAACCCGAAAGCAACCTCAGAAGATATTGAAAAATTTTTAAAAAAGACAGACGAGGAAACAATGTTAGAAAGGCAGAAAAAACCAATTTTAGATTTTTTAAATGAATTTGATAATAAAACTATATTTTTAACTGAATCCTATGATTCCTCAAAAATCAACGATGAGTTTAATGATTTTATCGACGGCTTGACCAACACAAACTCAAATGTTAAAAAACTAAGAAATATTTTTGTTCTAGGTAATACAAAGAACAAAGTTATTTTTGAAAATGACGGACATCCTAATAACAAGGGACATTTTTTAATTGCAAATCACTTAGCGAATTATCTAAAAAATAATAAACTTATTTGCTCACAATAAACGAACCAATTACAAGAGTATCAATTTTAGTTTTTAAATAGGTTTCGATTGCCTGTTGAGGGCTTTCAACTAATGGTTGTCCCTTTAGATTAAAACTCGTATTTAGTAGAACTGCTGTACCAGATTTGTTCCCAAAGTCTTTTATTAATTTGTAAATAAACCCTGAATCTTTTTTTACACTTTGCACCCTACAACTTCCATCAACATGAGTAACTGCAGGAATTTTTGATTTAATTTCTTCTTTTACCTCTAAGCATATATTCATCATTGTTAAATCAATTCCAGATGAATTATTAAAGTAAATTTTAATTTTTTCAGCAATTGTTATAGCGGCAAACGGTCGAAACTGTTCTCTAATTTTTATCTTATTCACAACTTCCCTTTGTTTTAAGGGAAATGGTGATGAAATTATTGATCTATTTCCTAGAGCTCGTGGACCAAACTCCATTTTGTCTTGGAATAAGGCGACAATTTGACCTTTCATTAGTTTTTGTGCAACTAACTTAATTTTTTGATCATCAGTAACCTTTTTATATTTTAAGTTTTTTTGGATAAGAACAGATTTAATTTTTTCATCACTATATTCACTTCCTAACAGCAAACTTGATTTTGTTCTTTTGAATCGATTATCAAAATATTTGCTTGCAAGTAATGCTCCACCAATAGCACACCCGCCATCACCACTAGAACCGAATATGAATAATTTTTTATAAGATGAATTAGAAATAATTTTGCCATTTATCACTGCGTTTAAAGCAACTCCACCCCCAAGGCACAAATAATCGTTTTTAGTAATTTGGTAAGAATAATTTACAATTCGTAAGACTAATATTTCCATTGTCTTTTGAATACTTGCGGCCAAATCTTTATGATATTGAGAATATTTTTGGCCTTGCTTTATTGGAGACCCAAATATGTTTTCAAACTGTTTAGACCACATTTTATTTTTGTATTCAAACGCAAAATATTTTGTTTTTAACTTAAAACTTCCATTCTTATTAACCTCTAATAGAGATAGAACTTTATCTAAATATTTTGGTTGACCATATGCCGCCAGTCCCATTAATTTATATTCACCCTCATTTACTTCAAAACCCAAAAAAGATGTAAAGGTCGAATAAAGAAGTCCTAGAGAATTTGGGTAAGTTATTTCCTTAATCGGATTAAGTTTGTTTTTGTTCGCTTTCCAAATAACAGTGGTTTGATATTCTCCCACGCCGTCAATTGTAATTACGGTTGCTTTTTCAAATTGGCTTGTATAAAAGGACGCCGCAGCATGTGATAAATGATGATTAGAAAATACTATTTTTCCGTTGTAATTTAATTTTTTTCTAATTTGTTTTTCAATTATTATTTTTTCATTCAACCACTCGGGTACTGAGCTTATAAACATTTTGTAGGATTTTGGAAAATGTTTAACAATCCCTTCAAGTATTCTTTCAAATTTGAGTAATGGTTTTTCATAGTAGCAAACCAAATCAATGTCTGAAATTTTTAGTGATGTTTGTTCAAGGCATTTATTTACAGCTAAAACAGGAAAGCTGTTATCATGTTTTTTTCGACTTAATCTTTCTTCTTCGATTGCGCAAATTATTTGACCATTTTCAATAATTGCCGCTGCACTATCGTGATAGTAAGCATTTAACCCCAAAATTTTCATTAATATTTTGTCCTTGGATCAAAGCTGGTAGTTTCAGGTTGTTGCCAACCAAGTTGTTTTTTTCTTGAATAGCTTAATTGATAAAGAATATAACAGAAAGGAAATATAATAAAATAAAGAAAAGTAAGTATTAACTTAACAATAAACAAATTAATAAATACACTAATTTTTTTCAACAATTTTAAATAAATGATAAGACGAATTTTGACAATATTAATCATATTTCAAATTTTTTTAATTTTTTCACTATTAGCTTTTATATCTATACAAAATAGCACAATAAAAAGTTATTCATCAGTAATTGATGCCTCAAGCCTTGAAAAAAAAGATGATAATTCATATTTCTTTCAGTTAAAACCAAACACAATTTTTAACTTTTCAACACCAAAAAACTTAACCCAAGTTAGCTATTTAACAAATAATGATGGGTTAAATGAAAAAAATAATATCGAAATTCCTAAACCAGAAAAGACGATTAGAATAATCAGTCTAGGTAACTCTTTTACCTTTGGATTGTTTGTCAAAACAGAAGATAATTACTCAGAAAAAGTCGAAGAATTACTAAATGATAAAAGTCGATGTATTTCGAATAATAAATTTGAGGTGATAAATTTAGGCGTTTCAGGATATGGATTTGATTATGCGGCCAAACATTTTTTAGATAAAGCACTTAAGTATGAGCCAGATTATATTATTTGGATGGTTCAGGATGAGAGTATAAATTTTCCCAGCCAACTATTTTACAAACTTCGCCAACAAATAGCAGAATCCAGAGGTTTAGTAAATAGTAATGAAAAAGTAGAAGAAAAAATTCCAGGCTATAACAATAACCTGATGGTAGAAATAGAGTTAGCTGCTAGAGAAGAAGTCGAGTTGAAATATACTGATACGGAAAGGATAGAAATTCAAAATAAGGAATTCAAATTATTAAATCAAGCAGCTCCAATACCGGTAAGTTTTTTTAGCTATTCTGGAAGACTGAATGGGTCGAATCAACAGTTTATAGATTCGTTAACCAAAAAATATAAAAATATAAAGCTACTAAATCCAATAAGTGGAATATCAAACAAAGAAAATCATTTTGCTGACGACGCTCATCCCAATGAAAATGGCCACGCATTAATTGCAGAGAATCTATTTGATCAGTTAAAAGACGCTTATTGTAGTAATTAAATAATCGGGTAGATAAATAACGGAACGGGCGAAACCTGAGCTGCGAAAACAATTAGCGCAATAATAATTAAAAATAATATTATTGGTATAATCCAAATTTTTTTTGAACTAAATGCGAGGTTAACAAGTTCCTTAATTGAGTCGAACATAAAACATTTTCAACTTATATAATTCATTATTACAAACGACTATGATTGCTATCAAGGTTTTATCTAAAAAAACATTCTTTGTAATTCTCTTTGTACAGATTATTCTAATAATCTTATTACTATTAAACATTTATAGATCGGCTCTGAATATTCAAGTAACCGACAGTAAAGTTAAGGGCGAGTATACAAGCTATTCAAAACTAAAATACTTTTATGAGCCAATCGCCTATCAATCTTCAATTAATCCAGTGCCCTACGAGGCTCAAACTGTTCAGTATCTGATTAATGGTGACGGGTTAAACGATCTAGGTGAATATACAAAACAAAAAGCTAAAAATGTATACAGAATTTTAGTTTTTGGCGACTCTTTTACATTTGGTACATATGTAAATACTGCTGAGTCATATCCTGAGGTGTTAGAGCAGGCTATGGCAAATTCTTGTATGAGTAAAAAAATCGAAGTATTAAATTTTGGTGTTCAAGGTTACGATCTTGAGTATATGATAGAGAGGATGAGGTTAAAGGGTGTGGAATATGATCCAGACCTAGTTATTTTTTTGCTTAAAGAAAACGATGTTAATCGAATTTTTAGTCAAACACTCGATCGCTTTTCTAACATGATTAGTAAAAAAAACAATATTCCTGTAAAAGATTTACCCAAAGAAGCAATTCAATTTGGAACAAATGAATTCGGGTCTGAACAGGAAAAAACCGAGATGTTTCGAATTGCCAGTATTGAAACTGGTGAAGAAATTCCCGAAGAAGAATTAATTGCACACAATATTCGCTTATTAAAAGAATTAGACTCGATGAATTCAAAAGAAAAATTAATCATCAGCTTTCCTGACGGATATAAAAACACAATAAACATTAAAAAATCTATCGAGAATTTTGTAAATAATAATAAAAATTTTGTATTCTATGATGGATTACCAAATATCAACGAACAAGGTTTAACGATTAAAAATGACTTACATCCAAATGTAGAAGGACACCGCAGAATTGCTAACTCAATCAAAGATTATTTATTGCTAAATTACAATTTATGCGACTGATTACTCTTGCTCCTGTTTTATTAATTATTGGAATATTTTTAATCTTAACTGTTTATCCAATTCTTTTTGTATCACAAAATAGTGGTTTTTATAGATATCATTTTTCGCGAAATCCCAATATTTCAGAACAGGAAATAGAAGAATCAGTTCAGATTTCAAGAAAAATTACTGATTTTCTGATTTATGGCAATACACTACCTGTTGAAACAATGTCAAAAAGATCAGTTATTCATATGTTCGACGTCCGTGATATTTATCAAAGAGCATTAGTCTTACCAATTATTATTTTCTTATTCTCTTTACTTTTCTATTATTTAGAAGGTCAGAAGTTTACCCAAAAATCACTTTTATCAGGACCAATTTTAGCTCTAGGATTTTATTTAATCCTTGGATTAGCTGGAAAAAAAGTTTTTGATTTTATATTTATAAAATTTCATCATATTTTTTACACCAATGACTTGTGGATGCTTGACCCAAATGATATGTTGATTAAACTTTATCCCGATGAGTTTTTTAGCAGACTTATTACTTTTAGTGCTGCAGTAACAATATTTATTTCATTATTAACAATTTTAATTATTAAAAAACATAAATTATGCCTCAATCGATTCAAATAGGTGATTTAACAATTCGGTTGTATGGAATTATTTTCTCTCTTTCCGTATTGTCTGCATATATCCTGATTGGAAAACTGGCCAACTTATCCAATATAAACAAAAAACATTTAGAAGCTACCTTATATATAGTTTTAATTTTTGGCCTAATAGGAGCAAGATTTTATCACGTATTTGACGAGTGGAATTATTATTCAAAAAACCCAATCGATATTATAAAAATTTGGAACGGAGGGGTAGGAATATATGGTGGACTAATTTTGGCTCTGATAGCACTAATCGTATTCTGTAAAGCCAAAAAACAAAAAATTTTACCAATATTAGATGTAATTACTCCTGGAGTGTTGCTAGCCCAAGCAATTGGTAGATGGGGGAATTATTTTAATCAAGAAGCCTACGGTTATCCAAGCACCTTGCCTTGGGCAATAAAAATTGATCCAATTAATAGACTTAGAGGCTTCGAAAAGTATGAATATTTTCACCCGACATTTTTATATGAATCATTACTATCCTTATTTTTTGTTTTTATATTAATATTTCTCTTTTATAAAAAAAATCGAAATCAAGGACAAATTTTTGCTTTTTATCTCGTGTTTTACGGAATAACAAGGTTAATTACCGAACATTTTAGAATCGATACCTGGGAACAAGGGGGATTAAAAATTGCTGATTTAATAAGTTTAATTCTAATACTGTCTGGTTCATTCTTAATCAATAAACAGAAAATATTAAAGGTATTTAAGCTTGACAAAATCTGGCACTCATATTAATATAAGTGCTAATTAAGTTTTATGGCAGAAGTAACATTAACCCAAACAAAAATTAAAATTCCAGATGAACTAGTGGTTCTGCCGCTAAGAAAAGATGTTGTTTTCCCTAATTCGATCATTCCGCTATTACAATTCTCTAGACCAAAAATTAAAAAAGCCATTGACGAAGCAACAACAACATCTGGGCTTGCAATTTTTGTTGCACAAAAAACCGAAGCTATCGACAATCCCGGTCCAAATGATATTTATCAAGTTGGTACTGTTTGTGCAATTCGCAGAATATGGAAATCAGATAATGAATATCACACAGCTGTCGAAGGATTAAATAGAGTATATCTTAAAGAATTTACTCAAATCGAGCCTTACATGAAAGTAAAAGTAGAGGAGATCCCCCAGTTCGCAGAAAATGCAGAAGATGTAGATGCTTTAGTTAGAAATATACAAAACAAAATCCGCACATATGCTGAACTTGGAGGGCCAATATCAATTGAGGCATCAATTTCAGCGTTTTCAAGTGAAGACGCTAACCAAATAGTAAATATCATTACAGCCAACTTAGCTGATTTAAAAACGATTGAGAAACAGCAGATTTTAGAGATGGTGGACATTAGAAAGCGTTTAGAAAGACTATCAGAAATTCTACAGAAAGAAATTAGAATACTCGAGATTAATCAGAAAATAGATACTGAAACACAAGAGCGTGTTGGCAAGGTTACTAAAGAAGCAATTCTCAGGGAAAAAATGAGATCGATCGAAAAAGAACTAGGTGAGGATGATGATCAAAGGGAAATAGATGAACTTGAAGAGCAGATAAAAAATGCGCACATGCCAAAAGATGTCGAAAAGAAAGCAAAGAAAGAACTTGGCAGGCTAGCCAAAATGTCTTCATATAATCCTGAATCGGCTTATATTCGAACTTACATTGAGACTTTGATTGAAATGCCCTGGCAAACAAAAGCCACAAAAGCAATTAATATTCACGACTCAGAAAAAATTCTTGAAGAAGATCACTACGGCTTACCAAAGGCTAAAGAAAGAATACTTGAATATCTGGCAGTTAATAAATTAGTCGGTAAAATTCGTGGTCCAATTCTGTGTTTCTATGGTCCGCCAGGCGTAGGCAAGACTTCAATTGGCAAATCAATTGCAAAATCCCTTGGAAGAGAATTCGTTAGGATGTCTCTTGGTGGTGTACATGATGAGGCAGAAATTCGTGGACACAGACGTACCTATGTTGGAGCAATGCCAGGAAGGATTATTCAAGGTATTAAAAACAGTGGAAGTACAAATCCGGTTTTTATGTTGGACGAGATTGACAAGGTAACCTCCAATTACCGTGGAGATCCATCCGCCGCACTTCTTGAAGCATTAGATCCAGAACAAAACAACAGTTTTTCTGATCACTATCTTGAGGTTCCGTACGATCTTTCTGATGTTATGTTTATTGCCACTGCTAACCAATTAAACACGATCCCTGACGCTTTACTTGATCGAATGGAAGTAATTGATTTTCCAGGTTATACAGAAGATGAAAAGTTTAATATCGCCAGAAATTTTCTTTTACCAAAGCAGCTAAAAAATCATGGGCTTAAACCCGACAAGATAATTTTTGAAGACTCTGCACTACGAGAAATAATTTCAAAATATACACGTGAAGCCGGTGTGCGTAATTTGGAAAGAGAAATTGGCACAGTTTGTCGTAAGCTTGCAAAAGCAGTTGCAACCAATGAAATAAAAGCCATTAAAGTATCATCAAAAAATTTAGAAAAGTTCTTAGGGATTGAAAAATTCAAGCATACCTTGGCGGATAGTCATGACGATATAGGTATTGCAACTGGATTATCAGTTACGAATGTTGGTGGAGAAATACTTTTTATTGAGGTTTCAGTAATCCCTGGTAAGGGGCAACTTATGCTTACCGGTCAGCTTGGCGATGTTATGAAAGAATCCGCGCACGCAGCCATGTCATATATTCGATCAAGATGGAAAAAACTTGGATTAAAAAAGAACTTCAATCAAGAAGTCGATATACACATTCATGTTCCAGAAGGTGGTATTCCAAAAGAAGGTCCTTCAGCGGGAACAGCAATTGCAACTGCGTTAATTTCAGCCTTGACCAAGAAGAAAAGCATAAGTTCAGTTGGTATGACTGGTGAAATAACCTTAAGAGGTCGTGTACTGCCAATAGGTGGAGTTAAGGAAAAAGTATTAGCTGCTCACCGTGCAGGTCTCAAAACCGTCATTCTTCCTCTAGATAATAAGAAAGACACTGAAGAAATTGCTCAAAATGTCAAAAAAGATTTAACTTTTGTTTTTGTAAAACACTTAGATGAAGTATTAAGAGTTGCTTTTAAATCTCCGAAAAAAGGCGGTGGATCAGGAAGTCTAAATAAAAAATCACCAACCAAGCGCAAGCACACTATTGTTGTGGGAGCATAGAATCTCTACTGGAATTTCGTTTTACCATCATCGTTTAGAATGAAAATTGGTATTATCTAACTAATCCTAATAAAAATGCCAGAAAGTAATTTTCGCACAAATCAAATTCCTGGAATGACTATTCTTGAGATTAGAGTTCCTAGAGACTCCGAAGTTTCCTGGGAGTCTACAGTACAAATGCTTACAAATTTGCGAGGTAACTTTAGTTTTGATAAATACGCTAGACTTTTTCGTAGACAAGTTCCCTCAATGTCATTTGAAATTGCAACCATCAACCAATCAATCAAGTTTTTTGTCATATTACCAACAAGCTTAAGATCTTTTTTTGAAAGTCAGCTTGTATCACAGTATCCTTTGGCAGTATCAGTTGAAGCGGAAAATTATTTAACCGAGTGGTTTTCTCAAAGCTATGTTATGTCAGCTGAGCTAGTATTAGGTAAACCTGCTTATTTACCAATTCGCACTATGAAAGATTTTGACGCAACAGTTGACCCTCTTTCATCAGTGTTGGGAGTTATGTCAAAAATTTTACCTAACGAGCAGATACTTATTCAGGTTAATTTATCTGCAGCTAGTGGTGGATGGGCTAGTGCTGCCAAGTCGATACTTAATCCACCAAAAGTCGAAGGGCAAACAGCAGTAAAGCCATCAAATGCTGGCATTATCGAAGAAAAAATTGCTCTCCCGGGATTCACTTCTGCAATAAGACTGCTTGTTGCAGCTCCAACTGAGCCACAAGCCAAGGCCTTAATAGATTCTGTTGCTGGATCATTCGGAAGCTACGCAAACGGAGAGGGGAATTCACTAAGATTATCTAGGCCTAGTAATCGAAAAAAGAAAAAATTTGTAGAAGCAATTTATTCTCGAACGTCTGATCAGTCGCCAGCTGGTCAAGTATTAAGCACAAAAGAAATAGCCTCACTTTGGCATTTGCCGTCCAAAACCTTAAGTACACTCCAAAACTTATCTTGGGGAACATCTGTCTTGTCTGATTCTCCTGAAAATCTGCCAACTGCCGAAAGTCCAGAGAGAGACACTATCAATTATTTTGGTCGTACAGTACACAAAAATCAAATCAAAACATTTGGTATTAAACATTTCGATAGGCGTAGACATTTTTATGTCGTTGGTAAATCAGGTACTGGTAAATCAACCTTAATTGCCAATATGGCAATCAATGATATTCGTAATGGGCAAGGGTTAGCCATTGTTGATCCACATGGAGATCTTTGTGATATTTTACTTGACTATATTCCTTCATACAGAGTTAATGATGTGATTTATTTCGATCCATCTGATCAGACCAGGACCTTTGTTATTAACCCGCTGGAAGTAAAAAACGAAGCTCAAAAAGAACTAGTTGCATCCGGAATTATTGGAATTTTCAAAAAACTCTTTGCTTTTTCCTGGGGACCAAGACTTGAACATATATTAAGAAACACAATTCTCACTCTCGTTAATGTCCCAGACTCGTCTTTCATGGATGTACCAAGAATACTTACTGATAAAGAATTTAGGGCAGAAAAACTTAAATATATCGACGATCCTGTGCTTCTTAGATTCTGGCGAGACGAAATCGACAATGTTCAACCAAGACAACTTGAAGAGGCAATTTCTCCAATCCTTAACAAAGTTGGGCAATTTTTATCTAGTAAGACAATTCGAAATGTAGTTGGTAGACCTAAATCAACTATTGATATTGAAGAAGTAATGAACTCAGGTAAAATCCTCCTGCTTAATTTGTCTCAAGGTTATTTGGGTGAGGATTCTGCAGCCTTGCTTGGCGCGATGATTATTACCAAGTTTCAAATTGCGGCTATGAATCGAGTTTCCCTTAAAGAGGACGAAAGACGAGATTTCTTCCTGTATGTTGATGAGTTTCAAAACTTCGCTACAGAATCATTTGCCAAAATACTATCTGAGGCCAGAAAATACAGGCTCTGTTTAATTATGGCTAACCAGTTTATGTCACAGGTTCCGGAAGATATTCGCAATGCAATTTTAGGCAACGTAGGGTCATTAGTCACATTTTTGGTCTCTGCTCAAGACGCTCCAATTCTTTCGAAAGAATTTTCAGATATTTACAAAGAGCCGGAATTTACTTCGCTTGCCAATTTCCAAATCCTTCTCAGACTTCTTATTGACGGTCATGCATCTAGACCGTTCTTTGCCAACACTTTGCCTTTACCAAGATCAAAAACAGAGAGAAGGGATAAGGTTCTAGAACAATCAAGAGCTAAATATACTAGAGAAATCAGCGTTTAATTAATAGAAATAATAAAATCCTATCAGAATAGGCCAATTGACAGTATGTGGATTATTGTTTATATTTGATTTAAATGGCGCGAAGCCAAATTTTAAATTTTTATAAAAATTATGGATTTAATTAAAGAACTAATAAACAATTTTGCCCTTCCAATAGCTATTATCTCTGGTCTTGCTGCAATCGGATATGGATTATATTTGATTCGTTGGATTCTTGCTTTACCAACCGGTAATGAAAAAATGAACGAAATTGCAAAAGCAATTCAAATTGGTGCTAATGCATTTATGACCAGGCAATATTCAATTATTGGTATTCTAGCTGTAGTCATTGCAATTTCAATCGGGTTTTTATTAAATATCGAAACTTCAATCGGATTTTTAGTTGGTGCAATAGCATCTGCAGCAGCAGGATTTATTGGTATGTCAGTAAGTGTTCGAGCAAATGTCCGAACAGCTCAAGCTGCTAGATCTTCACTTTCAAAGGCTTTAGATGTTTCCTTTAAGGGTGGAACAGTAACAGGTCTTATGGTCGTTGGTCTAGCTATGATTTCAGTAGCAGGATTTTATCTTGTTGTTCAAGATGTTAAACCTTTAGTTGGTCTAGCCTTTGGCGGAAGTTTGATTTCTGTATTTGCTCGTCTTGGAGGCGGAATATTCACTAAAGGTGCTGACGTTGGAGCCGATTTAGTTGGTAAGGTTGAAGCTGGTATTCCAGAAGACGATCCGAGAAATCCAGCCGTAATTGCAGATAATGTTGGAGACAACGTTGGAGACGATGCTGGAATGGCTGCAGACTTATTCGAAACTTATGTAGTTACAGCTGTCGCCGCTATGTTCCTTGGACACTTAAGCTTCACATCTGGTACAAACGCAGTAATTTTTCCACTACTTCTTGGAGCAGTCTCTATTATTGGATCAATAATTGGAACATTATTTGTCAAGCTCCCTAAAAACAAAAGTATCATGGGTGCTCTTTACTTAGGGCTTTTTAGTTCTGCATTAATTTCTGCAGTTCTATTTTATCCAGTGACCTTAATTACGATGGATAATAATGGACTAATTTCTTCACTAGATCTATACCTAGCATCATTAATTGGTATTGTTGTAACGATCGGCATGGTTGTTATTACTGAATTCTATACTTCGACAAAATATTCTCCAGTTAAGGGTGTTGCTCTTGCTTCAACAACTGGGCATGGTACCAACGTTATTGCAGGATTGGCACTTGGTATGAAATCAACCTTTGCACCAATATTATTAATTGTATTGGCAATATTTGGAAGTTTTTATCTTGGTGGTCTATATGGAATCGCGATAGCAGCTATCTCAATGCTTTCTATGTCGGGGATTATTGTTGCCATTGATGCGTATGGGCCAATTACTGATAATGCAGGAGGTATTGCAGAAATGTCAGCCTTGCCTGAAAAAGTTAGAAAAGTAACTGATGCACTAGACGCAGTTGGTAATACAACTAAAGCCGTTACTAAAGGCTACGCCATTGCTTCAGCAGGCTTGGCTTCATTAGTTTTATTCGCAAGCTATTCACTTGAGTTTAAAGTACTTGGCGTTGATGTTCAATTCTTACTGTCAGATCCTAATGTTATGATTGGTCTTTTTGTTGGAGCTTCATTGCCATTTATCTTCTCTGCGTTCGCCATGGAAGCAGTTGGTAAAGCAGGAAGTGCAGTTGTTGTAGAGGTACGCAGACAGTTTTCCGAAATTAAAGGTATTATGACTGGTACTGATAAACCTGACTACGCAAAATGTGTTGATATTGTCACCAAAACAGCACTTAAACAAATGATTTTTCCTGCATTAATTCCAGTTGTCGCGCCAATTGTTGTCGGCTTGGTTCTTGGTGTCGAAGCTTTGGGAGGGCTACTAATTGGCTCAATAATTTCTGGACTGTTCCTTGCATTATCAATGACTTCTGGTGGAGCAGCTTGGGACAATGCCAAAAAATTCATTGAAGCTGGTAATCATGGTGGCAAGGGATCTGATGCACACAAGGCTGCTGTCACAGGTGATACCGTTGGTGATCCTTACAAGGATACTGCTGGTCCTGCGATTAATCCAATGATTAAGATTATCAACATCGTTGCTATACTAATCATCCCATTCTTATCTTTCTAAACATCACATCAATACTCTAGAAACTAGGAGTATGGTAGTGCAATATCATACTATTCATTATTGTAATAGGTGAAATTTTTATTCAGAAGAATAAATAATTAATTATATTTGTTTAGAAAATCTTAACAATTCAATATTCGCCTTAATTGCATTTGAGCTAGCAATTTCCATGTCGGAGTTATAGAAATAGGTTAATATTTTTTGTTGGGTTGTAAGACTATTTTCAATATGAATTGTTGGAACAGGCATATCTTCTCGTGACTTTAGTTTATTAATTGAATTTTTTATTTCGTCTAAGGATGAAATGTACGCAAAAATATTGTTTTCAGCAGCTTTCTGATCATTATTGTTTAATAAGATATATGCCTCTTTAAGTCGCTTATTCGAAATAATAATTTTCCATTTAATTTTTTCTAACTCGTTTGGTTTAAATGCCTCCTCCATATCTTCTTTTATTAAAACAAGTGAATAAATTGGCGATCCTGGCAAATGAGAAACAGGCGCGAATGCTTCAACTGTTAGAGCGATATCATCTGCATTTATATCCAAGTCAACCTCATAAATTCCAGTATCTTGAGATAGTGCAAAATTTTTAACGTTAAACCCTTGAAAAAGAAGTAGAAGCAAAAGTATTATTTTTTTCATTGTTGTGGGGAATTAATATCAAATCATTATACCAAAATTTGCCTGTAAAAGGCTTAGGTTGAGTACCGCCTAGGGGATTCGAACCCCTGATCTCTCGGATGAGAACCGAGTGTCCTAGACCAACTAGACCAAGGCGGCTTAATCGGTTACATCTACCAACCAATCGCAAGATTATATCCGATTCCACTGATTGTAGCCAATATTATATATACGAAATTTAGATTTACCTAAATAGTATGTATATGTATTAGTGGTAGAGTGATTGACAAATATTAGTTTTTCAATTATCATCAAGCTCCAAATACAAGATTTACCACAGCTAGATTGATGAAATCGACAGCTAGTGGTTTTTTTATTATGACGAAAACAAAAGAAATCCTGCTGACTAAAGACTTTTTGGAAAATCTTCAAAAAGAACATAAAAAATTAACTGGTCCCGAAAGAGTACGGGTCGCAGCTAGAATTCAAGCCGCTCGCGAAATGGGTGATTTATCTGAGAATTCTGAATACGATGCAGCCCAGGATGAACTATCAGCTCTTGAAGCCAAAATTGCTGATATTGAAGCGACATTAAAACACGCAAAAGTACTTCCTGAACACATAGATAACGATCATAAAGTCAAAGTTGGATCAATTGTAACTGTTAAAGTTAGAGACTCAGAACAGGTATTCACGATTGTTTCAACTCCAGAAGCCGATCCACTTACCAATAGGCTTTCTGAAGACTCCCCCGTTGGAAAGTCTTTAATGGGTGCAAAAGTTGGAGATGAAGTTAGTCCTCCAATTGCTTCAAAGCCTGTATATAAAATAATTTCAATTCAGACAAAATAATTTTGCCCGTTAAATCTGCCTTGATTGAATGGTTATCTTGGAATATACTCTGCTAATTACAAGTTAGTATTTATAAACAATGCCAAGTCCGTTATCAGAATTAAGAAAAATCAGGCTTGATAAGCTCAAAAAACTTCAAGATCAAAATATTGAAGCTTATCCATCTAGTTCAAACAGATCACACACAATTAGTACAGCCCTAGAGTCATTAGAAAAAGATGTAACAATTGTCGGAAGGCTATTATCACTTAGGTCACACGGAAAAATTATCTTTGGTGATTTAACAGATATTAGCGGCCAGATTCAGATACTTTTTAAATCCGACGGGCTGGATAAAACAGTTTTTGATAATATTTCCCTTTTGGATATTGGTGATTTCTTAGAAGTCACCGGCAAAGTTTTTGTAACCAACGCTGGCCAAACGACTGTTGATGTTAATTCCTACAAACTTCTTGCAAAATCTTTATTGCCAATACCAAGTGAATATTATGGTTTAGCTGATATTGAAACAAGGTTGAGAAAACGTTATCTAGATATACTGATTAATCCAGAAGTAAAGGATATTTTTATTAAAAAAAATAAATTTTGGACTTCAATACGACAGTTTTTGGTTAACGAAGAGTTCTTGGAAGTCGAGATGCCAATTTTGGAAAATATCCCAGGAGGAGCTGAAGCAGAGCCTTTTGTAACTCATCACAATGCCCTGGACAGGGACTTTTATTTAAGGATTTCTTTAGAATTACCACTCAAAAAAATGTTAGTTGCCGGTTATGAAAAGGTGTTTGAAATTGGAAGAATTTTTCGAAATGAAGGAATTGATTCTGAACACCTTCAAGATTACACTCAGATGGAATTTTATTGGGCATACGGGGAGTTTGATAAGCTAATGGATTTTACCCAAAGAATGTATCAATTTGTGATCAATGAAACATTCGGAACTCTTAAATTTGAAAGAGATGGAAAAGTCATTGACTGGTCAGGCACTTGGCCAAAACTTGAATATTTAGATTTATTTAAAAAATATACAAACATTGACCTTCTAACTGCTAGTGATGAAACATTGTTCGAGTATGCTAAATCAAATAAAATTGCTTACGAAAAATCTGCTGGTCGTGGAAGAATTATTGATTTAATTTTTAAAAAAAAGATTAGAATTTTGCCCGAGGTTTCTTTACAGCCCGCATTTTTAGTTAATCCTCCTATAGAGATTGAACCTTTAGCAAAAAAGAACTTTAATAATCCCAAAACAGTTCAGCGAATGCAGATATTAGCTTTTGGATCAGAGTTGGGTAAGGGATTTGGAGAGCTTAACGACCCAATTGATCAAAGAGAAAGATTTGAAAATCAAATGAAACTCAGAGAAAACGGCGATAACGAGGCTCAGATGATTGACGAGGAATATATTGAAGCGATGGAATATGGAATGCCGCCAGCAGCAGGATTCGGTGTATCTGAAAGGTTATTTTCAGTTCTATTAGGGTTACCAATTAGGGAGACTGTGATTTTTCCACTTATGAAAGAAGGTAAAAATGAGAACGAGTAACTTAACAAGCTTAATAAAATTCTTTTTAAGAATTCAGTGGACGAAAGAATTACCAAGGCAAGGTTTTGTCACATTAGGTTTTAAGAGAAATGAGGCTGACTCAGTTGCTGCTCATTCTTTTGCCACAGCAATTCTTGCTTACGAACTCGCCGTTCTTCACAACAAAGAAACCAAAAAACCTAAAGTTGACGAAAACAAAGTTCTAAAAATGGCGCTGTTTCACGACTTAGCAGAAACAATTGTCGGGGATGTTGGCTCATTCGTAAAATATTTAGAAAAGGGTAAATTTCGTGACATTGAAGACAAAGGAATGGAGATTCTTGTTGAAGATTTGATTAATAAAGAAGAAATACTAAGCTTGTATAAAGAGTATTCAGAAAGAAAAAGTTTAGAGGCCAGATTTGCAAAGGCGGCAGATCATATTGATGCTATAGCTCAAATTCAAGGTGTTCCTGCAGCTAAACACGAACTGGAGAAAAAAACTCATGATATTCTAAAAATCACTCGTTTCTCTTGGCATCAAAAAGCTATAACCTTAATTACATCGGGTAAAATTAAAGGAATCGGAGAAATCAAAGACCAAAAATGATTGACATTAAAAAATTAAAATCCAACCCTGAGTGGTTTCAAAAAAAAATTAAGGAAAAAGGTGTCGATATTCCTGTTCAGACAATAATTGATCTTGAATTGGAAAGAAATACACTTATTAAATCAATTGAAGAACTTAATCAAAAAAGAAAGATTGTTTCTAAGTCAAAAAATCCATCTGTCGAAGGTAAAAAAATAAAAACAGACCTTAAAAAACTTGAGGAATCACTAAAAGTTGTAGAAAACAAATATCAAGACACACTTTCTAAACTTCCCAATCCGGCTTTTGATGAGGTACCAGTTGGAGGGGAAGATGCGAGTCTAGTAGTTGGCAAAAATATTGATCCAGTTAAGTTTAATTTTTCTCCAAAAAGCCACGAAGAATTAGGTAAATCACTCGGTATTATTGACCTTGAGTCAGCTGCAAAAGTTAGCGGTTCAAGATTTTATTTTCTAAAAGGGAAAGGCGCCGAATTAGAAGTTGCTCTACTTAATTATGCTCGAGATATTATTGCAGAGAAAAATTTTATATTTGTTATACCTCCAGTATTAATTAACTCATCATCAATGAAAGGAATGGGATATTTAGAACATGGTGGTAGTGAAGAAACATATTATTTAGAAAAGGATGATTTATATCTAGTTGGTACTGCAGAACAATCGATTGGTCCAATGCATAGAGATGAAGTTATTTCTGCAAACAAGCTCCCTTTAAGATACATGGGATACTCACCTTCCTTTCGCCGTGAGTCTGGAAGCTATGGTAAAGACACTAAAGGCATAATTCGAGTCCATCAGTTCAATAAGTTAGAAATGTTTGTGTTTTGTACTCCAGATCAATCGCAATCTGAACACAACTTAATTTTAGAACTTGAAAAATCGCTGGTCGAGGGTCTTAAGCTACCTTATCAAATACTTAATATTGCCTCAGGCGATTTAGGTCTTCCTGCTGCTAAAAAATATGACATCGAAATCTGGTTCCCATCGCAATCAAGATACAGAGAAACACACTCCACATCAAATACCACTGATTTTCAATCTAGAAGACTGAATATTAAATATATCAACGAAAATAACGAAAAAGAGTTAGTTCATACTGTTAATGGAACAGCCTTTGCTTTCGGAAGAATTATTGCTGCCATTTTAGAAAATTTTCAAACTGAATCTGGAGCTATCTTAATTCCTGAAGTTCTACACAAATACACAGGATTCAAAACAATTGAGTAGCACTCGAGAGACTCGACTGTTATTTTTTTGAACAGTAATTTATAATATTCATTCGTAAGCAATCACGAAATTTATGTTAGGAAAACTAGGTGGACTACTTAATTCTAATGAGAAAGAGCTGAAAAAAATTCGTCCTTTAATTTCTCAAATTAACGATTTGGAGAAAAATTTTAAAAAATACTCAGACACCAAATTAAAGTCCAAGACCATTGAGTTTAAGAAAAAACTAAAACACGGAACAAGTCTAAACGAGGTTTTACCTGAAGCGTTTGCAGCTGTTCGAGAAGCATCTGAAAGAACAGTTAAAATGCGTCATTATGATGTTCAGCTACTTTCCGGTATTGTTCTTCACGAAGGGAAAATTTCTGAACAGAAAACAGGTGAAGGTAAAACGCTTTCGGCAACGCTACCTGCATATTTAAATGCGTTAGAAGAAAAAGGTGTTCACGTAGTAACAGTGAACGATTATTTAGCAAAACGAGACTCGGAGTGGATGAAACCTATCTACGAATCCCTCGGATTAAGTGTCGGTTATGTTGTTCACGAAATTCCACCCGGTACTAGTATTAGGAGAGAAATGTATAAAGCGGATATTACTTACGGCACTAATAATGAATTTGGATTCGACTACCTCAGAGACAATATGGTCTGGGATCTAAAAAATATGGTCCAAAGAGGACATAATTACGCGATTGTCGACGAGGTGGATTCAATTCTTATCGATGAAGCAAGAACACCATTAATTATCTCTGCACCATCAGGAGAGGCAACTGATAAATATTACACATTTGCCAAAATGGTAAATAGTCTTAATGCAGAGGTTGATTTTGTTGTAGACGAAAAACTCAAATCTGCATCACTCTCTGAAGCAGGAATTCAAAAAGTCGAAAAAATTCTTGGAATAAGCAACCTATACGAAACGAATTTTTCTACCATTCATCATATTGAACAAGCAATTAGCGCAAGAACTTTATTCGTCAAAGACAGAGATTATGTGGTCAGAGGAAATGAAGTTGTGATTGTCGACGAATTTACTGGCCGATTAATGGAAGGCAGACGGTATTCAGAGGGATTACATCAAGCTATCGAAGCAAAAGAAAATGTTACGATTCAGGAGGAGAGTCGAACATTGGCAACAATTACATTCCAAAATTATTTTAGAATGTATCACAAGCTTGCTGGTATGACTGGTACAGCTGAAACCGAGGCCGAAGAGTTTTTCAAAATTTACAAACTTGATGTCGTTGTTATACCCCCACACAGGCCGAATATTCGAAAAGACCATTCTGATATTGTTTATAAAACCGCAAAGGCAAAATTTTTAGCTGTCGCCGAAGAAGTTAAAGAGCTTCATAAAACTGGACAGCCTGTACTAATAGGAACAACCTCAATCGAAAAGAACGAACTATTATCTGAAGTGCTAAAAAAAACAGGTATTAAGCACGAGGTACTAAATGCCAAAAACCACACTAAAGAAGCTGAAATTATTTCCTTAGCTGGTCATAAAGGCGCAGTCACGTTGGCAACAAATATTGCTGGTCGAGGAGTAGATATTAAGCTTGAAAAAAATATAGACAAACTTGGAGGTCTACATATTATTGGAACAGAAAGACACGAGTCGCGTCGAATTGACAACCAGCTAAGGGGTCGAGCTGGTAGACAAGGTGATCCGGGTTCAACCCGTTTTTATGTTTCGCTTGAGGATGACATCATGCGTTTATTTGGTGGCGAGTCAATATCAAAAATTATGACCGCACTTAAGCTCCCTGAGGATACTCCAATCGAGAACGCTATGGTAAGTAGAGCTATTGAAAATGCCCAAAAAAAAGTTGAAGGACATCATTTTGATAATCGTAAACGTGTTGTGGAATATGATGATGTCATAAATGTTCAGAGAGAAATTATTTATAAAAAACGAAGAGAGATTTTGGAAGCACAACAAGGAAATGTTGATTCAGAAAATGATTTTAAATTAGACTTTAAACAAAAAATAGAAAATCATATTAATCTCCTTGTCGATATACACATCAACCAAGCCGAATCTCCAGATTACGATCAGCTCGGTCAGGATTTTTTTAATATTATTTCTTTTGATCCCAACTCACAAAAAGTGATTTCAGACGAAATAGTTAAATTGAAATCTGCTGACAAAATTGTTGAGTTTTTATTGAAAATAATCAGCGACATAAATAGCGAGCGTGTTAAAAAATACTCTCAAAAGTCAGTGGATCAAGCAGAGCTTGTTGTTTCACTAAGTGTTATTGACACTCTTTGGATGGAACATATTGATACCCTAGACGATCTTCGGTCCGGTGTAGGAATGAGAGCGTATGCTCAAAGAGATCCACTGGTTGAATACAAAGCAGAATCTTACAAACTGTTTGAAAAGTTAATATCTGATATTGATCATGAAACTATCACGCGAGTGTTTAAATTCCCAATTGAATCACTGGCACAAAGCCAATCCCAGCCAGAAGTTGATCCATTAACAGCTGAAGCTGTCGGTGCCCCAGACTCTACCGACCAGCCGATAACTAATAAAAATTCAAAAAATGATAATACAAAAGTAGGCCGAAACGATCCTTGTCCTTGTGGATCTGGTAAAAAATTTAAGAAGTGCCATGGAAAATAAGCTCAGGCTTATTAAGTCATCAAATCTCAACAAACTAATTTTTTTTCTTGCAATATTTTTTTTTGCTCTATTATCGTATTTAATTTTTAGCGGATTTTTTCTAGGCTCTCAAAAATATTCTGAATCAGAAGAAATTACAAAAAAATTATTACCATGCGTATCGAAGATAGAAAATAGAAATCAAATTTGTCTTAAAAACCAATTAAAAGATTTAGTTGTTAAAAATGGCCCAGGATCAACTCTAGAAACTATTAAAAAACTAAATATTAATTTTGCATACGATTTAACTAACGAAGTCCAGTGCCATAATTTTTCTCATATTTTAGGTAGTATTTCAGCAGAGAATTCTAAAGATTATGAAAAATCGATTATAGATTGTGATAACTCATGTAGTAGTGGATGTTTTCATGGTTTTTTCGAGGTCCTTGCAAAAGACCCAGGTAAAAATATTGCTGCAGAAGAATTATGTGAAAAAATTATTCATCATTCAAAGCAAAAATTTGAAGGATGCTTGCATGCACTCGGACATTACGTCGGAGAAATTAGTTCAAATGATATGGTCAAATCATCTGATTACTGTAGCGGGTTAGAATTCGATTCTCAATCATTAAACGCTTGCTACTCTGGAGTGTTTATGCAGGCAGAAACTAGAGGTGAAAATTTTAAATATTTGTATCATTCAACTCCAGAACTACCCGACGAAAATAACTATATGGAGTTCTGTGAGAATTTTAATTCTTTAGCAAAAGATTTTTGCATATTTCATGGCGGTTCGTATATTTACAGACTAACACTTAATCCAAAATCTGCGCTGAATCATTGTAGTAAATTTTTGTCAGAATTATTACAACCAGATTGCATTAAAGAAGTAGCTGGATATTTTCCACGCAGAAATAACAACTCGATTGCTTACATCATTAAAAACTGTGAGATGAACACTATTAAAAATTCACAATATTGTCTGGAAGGGGCAATATTTAGTTTAAAAGGTGCTGGTCAAGATATTTCGGAAATTGAGGAAATTTGTACACAACAAGACTACATAACTCAAAAAGAATGCCAACAACTTATAACGAATATCTACAATCCAAGTAGGATACAATAGTAAAAATATCACCAAATGACCACTGCCCCAAAAATACTTTCTGCCAACCTCAGAACAATTATATTATTGCTAGCTTTAGTTCTGTTTACCGTAGCTAATATTTCTGCCCATCTTTTTATTAAGAATGCACTTGTTTCAAGTCTTGACAGGGAATTAGACAAGTCTAACCGATCACAAGCCGAAGTGGTTCTGTCAAAATTTAACTCTGAAATAGATAGACATTATTCTGATCTATCAAGTCTCGGAAACTATTATGCAAATAATAACGTCATAGAAAGTGATAATTTAAAAAACTATGCTCAGAGTTTAATTACTTCAAAAAGTATTTTTAATCAAATAGGACTGCTTGACTCAAACCTCTCATCAATCGTGTCATCTGACAGCTCTATTCCAGACAAAGATTTTATAACTGATTTCCTTGTTATTCCTGAAATAGAAGAGTCAATCAAATCAAACATTATATATAAAGAAGAGTTTGTTGGAGGTCCAATTTCTCTTCCGAGTAAAAGAACTTTATTTATAATTTTTAAACCTGTAGAAATTACAAATTCTCCAAGCATCTTAGCATTTGGAGTCGTAGATATTAACCGTTTATCCAGAAACGCTTTTTCATCTAGTAATGCAGAAAAATTCAACATTGCGGTAAATGTTAATAGTAAAAACCTGATTCCCTATGAAGCTGCTGAAACACAAAAAATTCATCAGGTCGAAATTATTTCAGAATTTGGCAAAGTTGTATTTAATCTTCAGTTTTTTCCAAAAAATTTTATTACTGAATCTGGTCAAATTGCCATTCAGATTGTTTATGCATCAATAATTGCAATCCAAACACTTGCGGTTGCTATTTTGATGATCTTTATGTCTCAAACCCACGAATTAGAGAAAAAAGTGTCAGAAAGAACAACGGAGATTCTAGAGAAAAATAAACTAATTACCGTCGAAGAAGAAAAAATAAAAAAGATTATTAACAACACCCCTGTCGGCATCATGGCAATTAGAATTTCTGATCAAAAATTAATCTTTTATAACCAAAAAATTACCGAATTTATTGGATCTGATCTCGATTCTGTTACAACGGTTAACGAAATAATTAGTAGGGTTAAACCTCAGACAAGAGATGGGGTAAATCTTGATCTTAGATTAATGCCATACAATCAGACTTTAGTTTCACACAAAACTGAAACTTCTGAAGAACTAATCATTGAGGTAAATAACGCCAAAAAACAAGTAAAAATGGTATCAATTCCAATTAGACATGAAGACGGTCAAGATGAAATACTTGTTGTGTTAACTGACTTAACCGAAGAAGCAAAACTGGCTGACAATCTTAGAAAGGTCAATATTGAGCTTTTAAATATGGATAAGCAAAAAGATGAATTTCTTTCCGTTACATCTCACGAATTAAGAACCCCAATGACAACAATTAAAGGATATGTGGATATGATTTTAAACGGCGACGCGGGTGAAATTAATTCTGAGATCAAACAATATCTTACCGAAGTTTACAAAAGCGTAAACCGGTTAACTTCACTAGTAAACAATATTTTAACTGTATCCAAACTACAGAACCGAGCACTTCAATTCAATTTACAACCAATAGACATTACTAAACTAATAACAGAGAATTTACCTTCTTGGAAGGTACTTTCTGGCGATAAACCTATCGATTTTATATTTCATCCGTCAGCTACGATTATTCCTAAGGTATTAGCTGATTCAGACAAAGTAATTGAAGTATTAAACAACTTTATTTCTAACGCTTTTAAATATACTGAAAATGGTAGAGTTTCATTGTTTTTGAAAAATGATGAAGATTTTGTTTATGTGTCGATCCAAGACAGTGGTGTTGGAATTGAAAGCACTGAAATCCCCAAAATATTCCAAAGATTTTATAGAATTGACAATTCTCGTTCCAGAAGTCAAGAAGGAAGTGGGCTTGGGCTATATATTGCAAAAGACTTAATTGAAAAAATGCACGGCAAAGTATTTGTTCATTCTGAGATTGGTAAAGGCTCAACATTCTCATTCTCCTTACCTATAAGTAAAGAGAACAAAACACCACTACATAGAGACACTCAGTTTTCTTAAATAGTTAATCTCTAAATCTTTATGATAATTTCAGTATAATTATACCTATGGATGATATATTAAACCAAACTCGATCTCAGCCTGAACAAAAAGATACGAGTAAAGAAGTTTCTATAGTAAACGGGGAAAACACCCAATTAAATGCTGTGACGGCCACTGTTGATAACATTCAAACACCTCCTCAACCAACAGCTGGTTCAAAATCTAAAAATATACTTTTGATAGAGGATGATCCTGTAATAATAAGAATGTATAGCACAAAATTAAATAATTCCGGTTATTCAGTGAAAGAGGCATTAAATGGAGAAGATGCCCTTCTCGCACTAAAAAGTTTTCACCCTGACATTATCCTACTTGATTTAATGCTGCCAAAACTTGACGGTTTTGGGTTTTTAGAACAAGCAAAATCAACAATCGGTAATATTCCAGTGCTAATTTTGACGAATTTAAGCCAGGAAACAGATAAAGCACGCGCCAAGTCATTAGGTGCAGTTGATTTTTTAATTAAAGCCGATATCACACCACAAGACGTGGTTAGCGCAATTCAAAAACATCTCTGACAAAATGCTTCTGCCCAACGAAGATCTAAAAAAATCATTACTAGAATCTGGGTATGTTGACGAGTCTCAGTATGAAGACGCACTTAATGCCTCAAGAATGTTTAAACAGCCGATTATCGAAGTGATTCTTTCAAGAGGATTAATACAGGAAGAGACATTGGGTGAAATTTTGTCAAAAACCTCAGGATTTCCTTTTACAGCTTTAAGATCAAAAATTGATTCAAAAGTTCTTAATCTGATACCTCCTGGTTTTGCTAATAAAAATAGATGTTTAATTTTTAAGGCTGACACAAACGAGGTTTCAGTCGCAACATCAGATCCAAATAATCAGACTGCGTTTAATCAAATTAGTCAAAAAACTCGCAAGCCAGTAAAGTTGTACTTCACTCTGCCTTCAATTCTAAACAAAGCAATGGGACAGTATAGGCAAGATGTGGTTGAAGGATTTAAATCCGAGATTACCAAAACAGCGTCACTTGCAGCCGGTGCTACAGGAGTAAATGTTGGTGAAAATATTAATGTTGTCAAAACTTTCGATAAGATTCTTCAATTTGCTGCAGCCAAAAATGCATCTGATATTCATATTGTTGGTTATCAAACCAGAGTAATAATAAGATTCAGAATTAATGGGAGACTTAGAGATATTCTTGAATTACCTAAAAATATCCAATCGGGCTTAATTGCACGCATTAAAATTTTGTCTTCACTAAAAATAGACGAGCACAGAGTTCCGCAAGATGGTCGTTTTAGATTTGACTATCTGACTGAGCAGTACTCTGTGCGTGTGTCAATTTTACCTTTGTCTACCGGTGAAGATGCAGTGTTGAGGTTGTTGTCCGATTCATCTGCCCCCAAAAGTTTAGAAGAAATTGGCCTACGTGGGAAGAATCTTGAGCTTATGCGTCTTGAGCTTGATAAACCTCAAGGTATGATACTTTCCACTGGACCAACGGGGTCCGGAAAAACCACAACTCTCTATAATTTACTAAAAATCCTAAACAAAGAAGATGTCAATATTATTACAATTGAGGACCCTGTCGAATATACAATCGATCGAGTTAATCAAATTCAAGTAAATACTATAACTGGACTCACCTTCGCGTCGGGACTCAGATCCATACTTAGGCACGACCCAGATATAATTTTGGTAGGAGAAATTCGCGACTCTGAGACTGCTGATATAGCTATTCACTCCGCTTTAACTGGTCATTTAGTTTTATCTACATTGCACACAAATGATGCTCCAACTGCTATTCCTAGGTTTGAGGATTTGGGAGTCGAGCCATTTTTGTTAGCCTCGACTTTATCTGTTGTTATGGCTCAAAGACTAGTCAGGAGACTTGATCCAAACAAAATAGAGAGTTATCAAGTTCCCGATACAATTATAGAAAGATTTTCACAATACTTAGGGAAGGAAAAGGCGGTTGAATTATTGACCAAAACTAGTTTTTATAGACCAAAATCAGATTTGGATCCAGACGAAGTATTTATTGGAAGAATTGCTGTTTTCGAAATCCTAAAAATTACACCAAAAATTCGTGAACTTATACAGAACAAAGCCTCATTAGAGGAGCTTACTACGCAGGCAAGACTTGAAGGTTTCACAACCATGCTCGAAGATGGCATTGATAAAGCTGCAGCTGGTCTAACAACTCTCGAAGAAGTGTTAGACGCAGTTTCGGAAAGTGTTGATTATGAAGATTCTGAAAAAACTAATTCTAAAAAATGAATATAGCACTACCTTTATTTAATCCAAACCCAATTCCCACCAAAACCAAAATTGAATTTTTTCAAAATCTTGCCACAATGATTGATGCTGGAATACCAATTGATCAAGCAATTGCTTCAATTGTTGAAGACTCCGATAAATCATCAAAAAATCATATATTCAATTCGCTGGTAAAAACTCTTGAATCCGGAAAGTCGTTAAACGAGGGGATGGCAACATTTCCATTATATTTTTCTCGGTCGGAAATTTCTGTAGTCAAAGCAGGTGAAGTTGGGGGAACGCTAACTGAGTCATTAAAAATTTTAGTTAGAACACTTAAAGAACAAGAGTTTATCAAAAAGTCTATTAAATCTGCTATGACTTATCCAGGTATGGTGATGGGGGTAATGGCTGTTGTATCGACCGTTTTAATCCTTTTTGTCATTCCAAGGCTTGGAGAAACCTTCTTAAGATTAAATGTAAAAATTCCGTTACCAACACAAGTATTAATTCATTTGTCGCTTTTTTTACAAAAGAATCAAACTTTATCAATAATTGGAATTGTTTTAATTGCAATTCTGATAATTCTATTTGTCCGTAGCAGTATTGGTAAAAAAACTTTTATTCTTATTTTGTCACACATTCCAGTTACCAGGAGAATAATGCTTGAAATTGATCTTGCACGTGTGTCA
>CAYROP010000014.1:0-25547 GCA_964426075.1 uncultured Gammaproteobacteria bacterium
CGTACCCTTCTCTTGTTCCTCCTTTTTTAAGATATATTTTGGGATCTACTTTCAGATACAGCAACCAATATATATATGATTGTTCTAATTTATTTGACACCCATATTTCATCATATTGATTTTCAACTTTTTTACCGTAATCTACTGCCTCTTTCCTTCCAAACTGCCAATCTTGAAATGATTCATTTTTGTAATGAGCAATGAATTGGTGATAGTAGAAATAAAAATTAAATATAAAAAATATAATTAATATTACAAAAATTAATCGCTGGAAAAGATTACTACTCTTACCCAACCAACTAATTCCTAAACCTCCGAGGATTGATAATGGAATCATTAAAACAGACGATCTGATTGAATGTGGAGCTTCAAATGTCAATGCTGAAGCCATTGGCGATATAAGAATGATAGATAATATGAGGATTTTTTCTTTTTTAACCCTTTTCTTTTTGATTAAAACCCAGGCGCCAAATATTATAAAAATTGCTTGGGATAGTAAGACCAAACCAACTCTGGTCACATGATGCCTTGGATTATCTTGAGTATAAATTAAAAAATCTGGCGAAAAATGAGAGAGATAGTTGGAAAATAGGAGATCTAATTGATAAAAATTTCGGTTATGAAAAAGCCTTGACGGTAACACATCATTGTTTTCAATATCAAATAATTTTCTAGCGGGATCAATCTGGTCAATATTTTTTTTAGAAAAAATATTTGTATCTTCAAATCGATTTTGAGCTCCAGAGAAAAATATTGAGTAGGTTAAGGGTGTCAGTATTATTAAACTTAGCAAAACAGAAAGAATAATTTGATTTTTTGGTAATTTAATAATTTGTTTCCGATATAGAATTATTAAGCTTAAGATAATAAGAGGAATAATTAGTTTGGCAGAATGATATGAATACATCCCAACGCCAAAGAAAAAAATTGAGATGTTAAGGTTTTTATATTTACCATTAATAAATCTATAGAAAAAATATAACCCAAACAGGACAAAAAATACTAAAACGTTTCCTTCAAATGCAATTCTCGAAAAATGTATTGACCAAGGAAGAACAGCAAAGAATAAGGATGTAAATAATGCAATATTTCTTTTTTTGAATAATTGGATTACCAGTAAATATATTCCTAACACACTAAGTGAGCCAAAAAATAAACTAGGTAACCTGGCAACATTTCCTTCTGGACCAAATGTTGCGACGAAAGGTATAGTCAGATAAATATATAGAGGCGATTTGTAGTCATCAAACGATCTAAAAACTAAAGGAAATGTTTTTCCATATTCATCTTTACCTGTTTCAAGTAACGACCATGCGTTATAAGTAATTGCCGCCTCGTCCCAATTTAAAGAAGTTGCTGAATTATTAAACGAATATGTTCGCACGAAAACTGCAATCATCAGAACAACTATGATCAGTATGTTTTTTTTTAATTTATTTATCATTATCAAAATTATGAATTATCTCTTTATCAGACCTTATGTAATTTTTTATTTCTATACTTCGGGACGAAACAATTTTGGGATATTTTAGTAGGAATTGTAAAATTGAATCTAACATATTTTGATCTAATTTTACTAATGATTTGATTGTCAATTTAATCAAGGTTAAATAAAAACTAAATAATATTTTTTTATCGGTAATATTTTTGGCAGAAAAAATTAACATATTCCTAGTTGCGATTTTTGTGATTTTGCTAACTGAATTATGTTTTCTGATTGAACCTACTTCATGAAAGTGGTCGACAATAATTTCTGGTGTAAATAAAACTTCCCATCCTGATTTGATTGCTCTATACGATAAATCAATATCTTCCCAATAAAATGGATTATATATTTCGTTAAATCCACCTAGCTTTTTAAATTTTTCTAAATCGACTGCGCAGCTTCCACCAGAAATCCATAATGTCCGACCAAATTGGTTTTTACCTTTAGAATGATTGAGTAATCCGTTTTTATATCTTCCAATTCCTCTACCCCTTAATACAATTTTTTTACCCTCGTAACTTCGATCTTGAAATCCAATACCAAAAAGGTTCTCATCTTTAAAATAATCTTCAATTCGTTTTGTGTAATTTTTGTTTACTGACACATCAGTATTAAGCAAAACAACAATTGGAGTTGTAGCTTTTTTAATTCCACTATTAATGTTAGATGAAAATCCTTTGTTTTTTTTATTTGCAACTATCTCAACTTTTGGAAAATGCGTTTTTAGAATATTTAGACTCTCATCGCTTGAGCTGTCATCAGCTACTATTATTCGTGTGTCTGGAAAATTTTTTAAAACATTTGGAAGATTACGCTCAAGTAATTTAGCTCCATTATAGTTAGGTATAATGACAGTAATTTTTTTACTCATATTTTTTAGCTCTAAAAATAAATAACGACATTAATATTATAGAGACCAATGAGACTAAGGCGCCAAAAATTATTGAATTGGGCTTATACTCGAAAATAATCTCATTTTCCCCAGCTGGGATGTAAACACCCCTAAAAGTGTGATTGGTTCTATATATTTTAGTATCAATATTATTTACTTTAGCTTTCCAACCAGGAAAATAATTATCAAGCAAAACTAAAAATGAGTCGTTAGTAGTTTTCGCATTTATTTTAACTGTATTTGGTTCATAATTTGTAATATTTACTTTATCATCTACATTTGTTTTTAAAGACACGTTGTTACCACCAATAACAACCGCTTGTGAACGAGGGTCAAAATCTTTTTTAAGTAGAGATTGTTTGCTTTCTATGTCGGAGTTAACACTAATTACTTTTTGAACAAAAAAAGCCCGTTCAAGGTATTTTTGGTTATAAAACACATTTGTTATTCCTTCGCTAAAAATGGGTTTTGAATTTTGTAATTCATTATCAAAGCTTAAAATATATTTCGCATTAATTAGTGGATACAAGTTTGAACCAATATTCTTAGGCCTGACAATACGATTAAATTTAACTGGTTCAATATTGGCAGACTCTACCAAGCCTATAAATTCTGCATATGTTTTCGGATACAAAGGATCATACCCTTCTGGAGATTGTAAACCATATACGGCAGAAATATTGGGTGGGAAGATTCTATCATCGTTAGTTGATACACGAAAAATAGAGGCATCATGGGTTAAGAATTCAGTTATTTTGGTTGAGGGATAAAATAAATCTTTAGTTGAATAAGGCAAAAATTTATTTGCATAAAATGTTAACTCAACTACAGACACTAGAAATAAAAACAAAACCGATAATTTGATTGGAATTAGTTTAATTCGAGATAAAAATGTTAATAATATTACTAAGAACAATACTGATAATGGCATAATAAGGTTTCTCTTTGCAGTTATTTGATTTTTAAGAAAATCCTCAGGTTGAAAAATTGAGAAATTGAAATAAGTTAAATAAACTATTAGTCCAAAAATAAAAGTAAAAAATATTAATACTGATAATAATTTAAATTTAGTAACTTTTAATTTATACATTTCATCTATACCAAAGGCAGTTAGACAACATAAGGAGAAAACCAATATAAATATCAAACGACTTGGCTGAGCCGAAGACAGAAACGGAATTTGATTTGAATAAACCATTTGTGAGATAGGATTATTTGTTGAAAAAATTAAAGATACAATTATCAAAACTAAAAAGAAAATATTTGTTTTTTTAAGTCTTAGCCCAATTAACGAAAAAAATAAAGCAGGTATCGAGTAACTCATATTAAATTCCAAATGATTCCAAACTCCCCAATAATTTAGTCTTGCTGGTGATCCAAAAAAATCAGGAGAAATAATTGAAACAAAATGTCGAAAAGGAATAAACCAATCTTCCTGTCCAAAGTAAGAAATATCAACAGAACGATACGAGTTTTTAATTAATTCTAAAGTTGGAAAAATTTGAATTGAAATTGTAAGTATTGATAAAACAAAAATAATTAATAAGTGAGGAATTCTTTTTATTGATTTACTGTTAAAAAAAATAAATAGAGTAAAAACCATTACAACTAAATAACAATAAAAAGCGAATTGTAAGTGCCCTGACACAGGTATCAATAACAGACTAATATAAAATAAAAATATATTTTTCCTACTAAAATTCTGTTCTAACCTTAAGACGAAGTATAAAGCCAGTGGTAGAAAAGCAAAAATAAATACGATATTACCCCACTCCAGCCACCCAATTGAAAATCCGGCCATACTATAACAAACGCTTGAAAAAATAGATCCAAGTTTTGAAATTGAAAGTTTTCGAAGAAAAATAAACATTGAAATAAACGTTAAGGGAATCTGAATTAAAATAAATAAATTCCAAGTATTTAAATTAGAGGATAAAAGAATTAAGTTAAAAGGGAAAAAAACACCTGATTGGAAATTTGCTAATAATGGATAACCAGAAAACGAATACGGATTCCATAACGGAATGGAAAAATTTTTTATTGCTTCAATGGACAAATATTTCCAAGGAAATATTTGTAGAAATGGATCTGTAATTAATGCATTTTTATATGGATATCCAGCAGGATAGATATTTAAAAATAAATCTCTAAATGGGTGATATAGTCCGACCAAATTATCGCCTGGAAATAGTTTTTTAGGCAAAATAAAAATTACTGCCGTAAAAATGATGATTAAGCTAATTATTTTATAAAAATATTTTTTCAACATTTTTGTTAAATTCTAATATTGAATATTTTTTAGCTGTTTTTATCGCTGATTTAGATGTTTGTGAAAGTAATTTGGAATTATTAAGTAAATTTAAAGTCTTTGAGGATAAAATTTCTGGAGTAGAAAAAAACAACCCATTATCTTTTTCAAAGATATATTCTTTAGGACCTCCACCATCATAGACTACAGGTACTGTACCGGAGGATGATGCTTCAAGTATGGAAATTCCAAAATGCTCGAAATATTCCGGGTCTGATTCTTTACACCCAAATCCTGTTGCGTGCCAGTAAATTTTTGACTCTGAAATTATTTTGGACAAGTCTGTAAACCCTAGATTGGGGAAAAACTTTATTTTATACCCTTTAGCTTGAGATTTAAGTTTATCTAAATATAATGCATCTTGATCTGAGATGCCTCCAATTAAATACAGGCTTAGATGTTTGTTTTTTTTACTTAAAATCTTAAATGCTTCAATTAATATGTCTTGCCGCTTACTATTAAGAACAGCATCAAATCGACCGACAGATAAAATAATATTTTTTTTTCTTGAGCTTTTAAATAGGGTAACTGGTGGATAAAGTACTACTGAATTTACTGAGTAAGTATGGTCAATTACTTTTTTAGTGAATTTAGAATTCACAATTACACTATCAAACAATTTAAGCTTAATTTTATCCAAAATTGACGGTTTGATCTTACTGAATGGAACTTGAAAGTGTATGTAGTTTTTTGATGACATCGGAATTGGAACTGATCCGTCTGACAAATGAAGATAATGATCGTATTTTCTTAAAAATTTATATTTTGCTAATAGTCTAAGTGCGTTAAGGTTTATTTTGACAAAATTAATCCCGTCTAACGGTAAATTAAATCGTTTTTTTACTTCAGATAAATTAATATCTTTGTCAAAAATAATATCAACTGAATGTCCATTTTTTAAATAATTACTACAAATAGCTAAAATATATTTTTCCCCACCACCTAAAGTGTCAAGATATGGATCATATACAGCGACTCTCATTTGCTTGTTTCTGACTTTAGTTGATTTTCTATTGAATCGTACTGTTTCTCGATACTTGGAGATTGCTGTCGTTCCCATAACTTAAAATAAGTAATCATCACACTAAACACCTGCATAAATGACTCAATTACCCCTCGAATGCCATTTTTGTAGTTTTCGTCAAGAATATATTTCTGGAAAAATTGTGTGAAAAACAATTTAAATAACCTAATTGATGTAATCTTAGGGTGATTAAGTGTAATAAGATTATCTGCCTCGATTTCTGACCAAGAATTTGTCTTGTCAATCATTGCAGTCACACTTCTGTGGGTTAGATGTAAAATATCCGATTTTAGACTTGATCTTTCTCCTTCAAATTCCACCCCTTCATGAATATGTCCAGTCCACCCTTTAAATTTTTTAAGCTGGAACAATCTAGGTTGTGCGTCTGGATACCAGGTTTTGCTTTTTAAATGTTTACCTAATATATAATTTTTCCTATTAATCCAGTATGCTGAGCCTGGGTTCTTTAATGAAATGGTCGATTTTATCTCTTCAGCAAGTTTCTTTGTGATTCTTTCATCCGCGTCTAGGTAAAATATCCATTCAGTTTTTAAATCATTCAATAATGTGTTTCGCTTTTGTGAAAAATTTAATTTTTTTTCTAATCTAATTACTTGAGCATTAAGACTACTAGAAATGCTTGCAGTTGCATCTGTAGACGAATCATCCAGAACCACAATATTATCTGTCAGTAATTTGAGGCTATTAATGGCGTTACCTATAAACTTTTCCTCATTTTTGGCAATTATAATTGCGGTTATCATAATTTATTAAATATACTCCCCTTATACATTTTAAACATTAAAAAATCTTGAACGGCAATCTTTTGGGCCTTACGGCCTTTCACTAAAAACCCCAAAGATTGTCGAAAGACTGCAATTTTAGTTCTTATTGGTGCGTAAATTGCCGCAAAATACATTCGATTTCGAGTAATATAATAATCTTGAATTGGAGATCCGACACTGGAGGATTTGGCGTTATGATGAAACATACTCGATTCTGGAATAAATTTAATATTAAATCCATTTTTTTTTGCTCGTAAGCTAAAATCTAAGTCCTCTAAATATAAAAAATATTTTTCATTCATAAGACCAGTCTTTTCAAAAACCCTTCGACTAATCAGTTCTCCACAACCTGTTGAATATTCAATCTCTTTGATTTGATCATACTGCCCACGATCTTCCTCGTCGACACCGATATGGGTACCATAACAGTTATCCCAATCAATCTTTCCTCCGGCATACCAAATAATTTTAGGATTATCTGTAAAGTATATTTTGGGAGACAAGATGTCAGCTTTTTCTTTATTTTTAAATAAATTTAGAATTGTGTCTTTTTTAATATGAGTATCCGGATTTAATATAAAAAAATAATCTGAGTCAGATGCTAGTCCATTTTTAATTGCAACATTAATTCCTCCAGAAAAACCAGTGTTTGTTTTATTAGTGATTATTTTGGCTTTAGGATAATTTTTCTCAATTAATTTAACTGTGTCGTCATTTGAGGCATTATCTGAAATAATTACTTCCAAAATAAAACCTTCGTTTTTAGATTGATAAACTGATTTAAGACATTCAAGTATGTAGTCTTGACTATTATAAGTTACAATTAATATAGAAATTTTGAAGTTATTCATCTTAACGAAGATCTAAATATTGTAATATTTTTTATTAATCTTTCTCTTGCGGTTATAAAGCCAATAATCAAGTAGATTACAATGCCGCAAGACAATATTCCAAAAACTGAAAAAATATTACTTGGCTCAATCGAAGAAAATAACAATTTTAAAACTAGAATTAAGATTAATGTAGAAACTACTGGAGAAAATAATACTTTCACAGCGTTAATTTTTAACTCTTTATGGGCAATATAGAACGTAATTAGGCTTGATATTGTGACAATAAGCCAAGAAATTGCCACCCCAAAGCTCTCAAATTTTGTTGCCAAGGGTATGGTTAAAATCCAAGTTAAACTAGTCCAAAGTAGCATAAGTTTGAGTGTAGTTTTTATTTTTCCAATTGCATTAAGTGCATTTGTAATTATTATCGTTACAGAGCTAATATAGGACCCAATAATGTAAATTTGAAGTAAATTGTAGGCTGGTAACCATTTTTCATAATTTGGGATAATACTAATAAGACTACTTGAAGACATTAGAAGCGATGTGAGAATTGGAAAGGTGAGTAATGCAGAAATAAAAATTGCTTCTTCAATTGCTCGACTTAGTGCTTGTCTATCTGACTGAAGTCGTGAAAAGGCTGGGAAGGTTACTTTGATAACATTATCCATAATTATTCTTAAGGGTAAATATGCCCATTTTTGGGCCCAACCCAAATACCCGATTTGAGTAACATTTAATAATTTACCTAAAATTATTGTCATAAAATCATCCTTGATTAGAGCTAGGATGCTATTTAACTGGAATAACACCCCAAAGTTGATTAATTTTTTAGCAGACTGTTTATCAAAACCTACTCCAGGCTTCCATGGAGAAACTAGATACATAATGATTACCCCAAAAATGGACCTTAAAATCACTGCAATTGTAAAACTATTTAACCCATACCCCTTCCAGGCAAGATACAGAACAGAAATTGAAAAAATTAAATTTTCTACTATTTGAGGAATAATAAATTTTTCAAAAGCCAATTTTCGCTCAAGTAGGATAGAGGGTATTGTTTTTAAGGATGATAAAAATAATGAGATTATTAGTATCCGAAGCAACCAAACACCTTTTTGATCAAGATTAAAAATATCATCAGCCCAAATAGTAAATATTAATCCACTGATGACTAATATCCCAACTAAGGATTGTTGGATCGTGAATGTTGTTACTAAATCTTTTCTTGAAACTGCTTCTTTTTTTTGTATTAATGCGGCCGCAAGTCCAATATCTGATAGATATGTTAAAAAGCCAGTAATTGCTGATACTAAAATAAAAATTCCATACTCTTTAGGAGCCAATAAGATCGTCAACCCTAAATTAGATATAAAACTAATTATTTGAATGAAGATAGTCCTACCAACAAGAGAAAAAACGCCTTTAATTGAGCGTTTTTTAACCGCCGCTATATCCAGCTCAATTGATGAGTCCAAGTCCGACATTTTTAACTTTTTTAAGAAATAATACGCAAATAATTATTAATACACTAACAAGGCTAATTATCTCACTAATTAACCTAATAGGAGTACGGGAAAAATTAAGCTCGATTATTGATTTACCTTGTGGAACCGATACAGTTATTAATCTTAAGTCGTTTTCACTGGAGAAGTTTACTTTTTCTCCATTTATTTTTACCTGCCACCCAGGGAAATCAAAAGTGTTGAATTGAACTTTTGCATCTGATGCAAAAGTTGCTCGGTATTTTTGCCTGCCAGGTTCAGAATAGATACTTTCCACAAACCCTTCGCCATCTAATATTACCGAGGTATTTTGAGGCATATTAGATTCTTCAATAGCAGGTACTGTCGTAAAATCATTCGAGAGTTTAGTCTTCACGCCCTTTGGAATATATTCGAATGAAGATCTACTGGTTGCCCAATCAAGTCTCTGTTTAGTTAAATAATCTGCATCAGAAAACTGTTTAAATGATTTTGGAGAGAACCTTCCTACAGACTCGAGGATTACCATAATAAACACAACTGTTAAAAAAAGATATGAATATTTTTTGTTTTTTTTGCCAATTTCTTGACTTAAAAAAGCAAAAACGAACGGAGTAAATAAGGTAACAAAGGTTAAAAACCTCCAAGGGAATTGCAAATATGCCAGTGGTTGAATTAACTGCCAAATTGGTTTGGAATATTTAAGTGTCATAAATATTGGTATTAAAATAAACAACGGCAATAGATAATTAAAGGATAATTTTTTATTTTTAAAAACATTGTAAGCAATAACTCCAACACTTATTATGATTGCAATTAATATTACTTTTCCTACTTCAAACGACATTCCATCATTCAATTCTGGCAACGAACCTCCATATCCCCATGCTGAGTTCCATAATTGTCGAATATATACAAAATGAATCCTAAAATCTGCTAATTCTGTAAGAAGTATTCCGTCAACAAGTGTAAATTTTTTTTCAATAATTGATGGAATTGATGAAAAAGCCGACAAGCCTCCTCCTAGTACAAGGGAAGCTATTGTTATTAGTGATTTCTTGACCGAATGAAATTTTCTAAAAAGAGCTAGTGACCATACGAAAATAATTAATGAAAATCCAAGTGCGGTTAGTGTATGTGTCAAAATTAATCCAGCAAAAGTTAAACTTAAAAAAATAAAACTTTTTAGTATTTTTTGGGGCTTTGTTTCAAAAATATTATAAATATTTAATAGAATTAGAGGTAAAAAAACGAAAGAGAATGCCTCTGATAAAGCTCCTCTTACATATACGTCTAGGGCTCTGTAGCTAGTTAACACATAGAATGTAGAACAAATTATTGAGATATTTGTTGAATAAAACTTTTTTAACAATAAATACATTGAAGCTATTGATAGTAAAAAAGAGAGGAAGATAATTATTTTGACTGCAAAGATTAAAGATATGCCAAATAGATGAAATATAGCTCCAAGGTAATAAATAAATGGAGGATAGAATATAAATAATGGATAACCATATCCGAACCCTAAATGATCTACCCACCTGACAGGGAACTGCCCAGACTTGAGAGCTTCGGTAAGTAAATATATCCTTGCAACTTGCTGATCATCATGAACACTAAAAAACTGATTGTTTAATATTGAATAACTAACATATATTAGTGAAATTACAGGAAATAAAATAATCAATTTTTTCATAGTTTTTTTTGACGCTTGACCGAATATGCAATTAATATCAACCATCCAAATAAACTAAAAATATTTGAAATTGTTCTTATTTTTGTATCAACAAACTCGAGTTTAATATCACTTTTACCATTTGGTACTTTGAAATTAATTAAACCGTCCGTTTGATAGTTAATTTCTGCACGACTACCATTAATATACAGTCTCCAACCAGGATAGTACATTTTATTAACCGTAACAAATGATTCATTTTCTGAAGTTACTGAAAATAAAATTAATTGTGTTTTTTGAGTTAGATTTTCAATTACAGCCGATTCTGAGGATAAAATTAAACTATCTGGTCTTGATTTTATATCCTGCTTAAACCAAATTGTTGACAATTCTGATTGATTCACTGTTGTTGAATCGTTTGTAAGATAGTACTCGTCAGGATAATTATTTTTTTCAATCTGAATTTGTGGAAAATAGAACAAGATAATACAACATGTTGCAATGATTAAATATATTTTTTTGATTTTTTCAAAGTACGTTAAAACCAAAATAATAATCAATGTGGTAGAAAAAGTGGTTAAAGATAAAAATCTCCACGGAAACTGAACCAGTGTGTCAATGTGAAATACTCCCCAAACTTTTGCAGAAATTGGAGTAATAAAAAAAATTGAAATACAAAATAAACTAAATAATGATAAGTATTTTATTCTCCATTTTTTGTTGTGATGATCCAGGAAGAAAATAATCAACCCTATTAGGGCAAATATTACAGCAATTGTGGAAATTGGGAATGATTTTTCATTTGCAATAGAAATGCGTGTAATAATTGGTAGGTCAACTAACAAACTAAATAGACTGGGATAATGATCTGAGTATTGAGAAATTAATACTGATGGCTGTAAGGTATAAGACCTTTCAAAAAGAGCAGGAATCCAAAAACTTGCCGATGTAAATAAAGAAAATAAAAATATCTTGGAAATTTCTAAAATATTTTTATAAGACAAAGCCGTAAAAATAATCGCTGACAAATATGCGGTTGGAAGCAGAATTAATGCTAAAGTATTATGTCCAATGATAACTAAAACAGACGCTAATATAGATGTAATAAAGGATAATTTCCTTCTGCTTTGCAAATAGTCGATTATTCCGAGCGTAACAAATGGTATGAATGCAAAAACAAATATTTCCCCAAAAGATCCTCTTTTATATAGATCAATTATTTTGTATGGGGCGAAAATATAAAAAGTAGTGACAACAATAGAAATTAGATAGTTTTTTGTAAATTTTGATGAAAGTAAATATATACCTACAGATCCTATTATTCCGAGAAAAAAAATGGATATTTTAACCGATGTTTGCAATCCAAATCCGAGTAAATGAAAAAACTCTGTGAAATAAAAAAATCCTGGATAAAAAAAGTTAAAAACTGGGTATCCATAACCATAATTCAGATTATCTGCAATTCGCACGGGTATATGAAAATCAGAAAAGCTTTTAAAAAATGCACCAGCCCTAATTAACAATAAACTTCCATCGTCAGTATTAAAAAATCCTGTATTTAATAATGGCCAACTGAATAAAATATTTAAAAAAATAACAAATATGAGACCACAAATCACCGTGCGGCTTTTATTAAACAGCATTGTGAACATATTATTTAACTTCAAAAATCCTTAAATAGGTTTTAGAATTACCTTTTGCATACTTACCCAACTCTAATATATTCTGTTTTTTAAATAATTCTTCGTCTTGTGTTAGGTTATAAACAAAGAAGGTTTTTTGTGTTTTTGATTTCTCTAAAACTTCATCTGGAATAGACTTTACTGGATAATATCCCTTTATCTCTACATTTGGATTGTTAATTAATTCAATCTCTAGTGCGTAGGGTAAAAGTCCGAACGTACCTTCGGTTCCGACAAAAACTTTTTCATGAATAGATGCCTTACGAATTATTTCTATACTTTCTTGTATCCCTCCACCTGCAGGCCAATCGTTAAACAGTTGATTTTTATCATTCTCAGGAATAACTGAGTCTGACGGATTTATTACAATTGATAGTATTCCAAGAGCTGGTCCAAATAATATTGCCGTAATTATAAGTAAACGAAATTTAAGTAATTTGATTTTTTCTATTTTTTCAGCAACAAAATATGAAATTACTATAAAAATTATTGGTACTAAATAAAGCAAATATCTTGGGTAAATTATTTTTCCAAAAAAAGCTGTAGCAAAAAACGGAATAATTATCCAAATAAATAAAAATAGTATTTTATAGTTCTGTTTAAAAATATAATAGACAGTAGAAACAATAAAAATCGAAAACGGAATTGGAGTCAAATATTGAAACACCCAACTGATTAAAGCAGGTGTGTTTCCAAAAACTAAGTAAAAAGGATTTTGTATAAATTCTTTATTTGTCAGAATAAATGTGTGATTTTTTTCATCAATCATGTTAAACAATGGGAAAAGTCTCAATGAATTAAACATTGCATAAGCAATTACTGTTGATATTACAAACAATCCAGTAAGCCTAAAAATTCTCACCTTATTAAGGTTAAATCTGTTCTTTATTTGGAGCAACAAACTAAACGGAAGTAAGTATATAAAAAAGTTTGCAGAGGATTTTGTCATTAACCCTAAGCCAATTGTAAAACCCAGTATGATTGATAGATCAAACCTTGGTTTTTTAACTAAAAGCACTGTGAATAATAAGCTATAAATGCCAATCATTGAGATTAAGCTTTCGTAAATAGCTAATCTGTTGTATATGAAAAAGAAAGGACTAGTCAAAAACAAACTAGAAGCAATTAACCCTGTAAGCGAATTTCGTATTACTCTTCCTAAAAAGTACATCCCAATAATCGAAGCAAGCCCGTAAAAAACTGACATTAATCTTACGGCTAGCAAAGAATCATTCAATATCTTTACAGGAATCATGGCTATCCAAATAAATAACGGCTGTTTACCGTCAAGTAAAGAAATATATCTTAGTGAAGCATCATTGGCTGCAATTTGAACCCATCTCACATATATTGCTTCGTCTGTAAATATTGGAGTCCGTCGAATGAAAATAATATTGATAAACAAATAAACTATGACAATACCAAAAAGTACAAATAGGTGATTATGGGGGATTAATTTGTTTATTTTCACAAAACTGTTCGATGCCATTTATATAGTATAAAGCTTAACAAAAGACTAATCACAACGATTATATATTTTAGATAGAATGACAATCCTTCATAAGATCCTGATTGTATATATGGAACATATGAAAATGGTAAAAGCAAACTAATTGTAATAATGCAATTTCTAATGTAGCTGCCTTTTGTTGATATATATGCAAGGGGTAATAACCAGATTATGTACCAAACCTGAAACTCTGTTCTGATAGATGCTGCTAAAATTGAAACCAGTGTTAAAAACAACAATGAGTTTGAAAAATATTTCGGACTAATGTTTTTGATTATTAACGCAGGTACCATAAAAAAATTAGCAAATTTAATTAGACCACCAATAATTAGTGATATATAACTGACTTTGGCATTCGTTATATAAACGACTGAAATAATTAGAGCTAAGGCTACAAAAATATCATTATGGTTTCCTATTAACACCTCAATAATTATTAGAGGGTTGAACAAAAATAAAAAGTTTTTGTTGTGATATTTTGATTTTAATAAGTGGTTCGCATATATTGTGGATATTATTGCGATTATTTTGAATAGAAATATTTGTATAAGTAATTTTGTCGATGTTAGAGTAATCAAAACCCCGGGAATTAGCCAAAGAGGTCCGTATGGATACACTCTATGTGTCCATCGCATAAACTGAACCATTGGGTCGTTTGGAAAATCAAGAGCGGAAAAATTATATGGATTCTCTCCATATTGTGTAATTATTTTTGAGTCAAAAATATAATTAAAAATATCGTAAGAAAGAAAAGCGGAATACGAAAAAATTAATGGACAGACTAATACTGATATTAGTTTTTTTTTGTTTAAATCTTTTAAAAGATTACTTGAATTCAAATACAAGTAAATAATTATCCATGCGACAAAAAGTAAGACAAAAACAATACTTGAAAGATTTCGATGATAAAATCCAAAATTTTGTAAATTGTGCTGAACTGCTAGAAGTAGTGAATTTTGTGAGAGAGTTAGATTGAGATCTGTAAGTGTGTATGAATATACTGATGTAGTTGTTGATACAAAAAAAATAAACAGTAATATTAATTTGGATCGATTCACAAAATGTTTAAGCTTTTATCCAGTGGTGCTTGAGCCAAATCTTTGCAAGACTAGTAAGTGTCATTACTGCGTTTTTTACAGTGACATGCATCCTTGTTTCGCCACCGTAATTCCATTCGACTGGAACCTCTGCAACTTTATATTTTAACTTTCTAGCCATATATAAAATTTCTACATCAAAAATGATATTTTCAATTATTTGTCTTGAAAATAAATCTTTTGCGGAATCATGACTAAACATCTTAAACCCTGTTTGTGAATCTTTGATTCCTCGGACTAAAAATTCACGAATGAAAGTAAATATTTTACCTAATACTCTCCTATAAAGTGGCTGTGAAGATCTTAAATCTTTACCGGTTGATTGAATTCTTGATCCGATAGCAATATCTGCACCATTATCAATAGCCTGAATAAGTTTGTCTGCTTCAGATATAGGTGTTGCCATATCTGCATCTGCAAAAATTATATATTTGCCTTTTGCTTCTAGCATTCCTTTTTTTACAGGATACCCTTTAAAGTAATTTTTTGGAGATTTAAGAATTTTTAAATTATCCTGACTTTTTGATAGTTCTTCGACAATTTGAACTGTGTTGTCTTTGGAACAGTCATCAGAAACAATGATTTCGCCTGATATTTTTTTGGAGTCAAAATAATCTTGGACTGATTTTATTGAAGAAGTTATTCTTTCGGACTCATTGTAGGTTGGAATTACAACTGACAAATATATTTCAGACATAGTTTAATTTTACTTGTATTCTTTTTTATTTACTAGGTTCGTGAATCAGACGAAAGATTTTAATATGTCCGGGAATAAAGTCAAGCTCCAAATCCAGCTGTCTTGGACCGAAGGATAATATTTGAGGTAATGGACTTAGATTATAACGACAATCTTTCTCTTCACATACAACAATTAATTGATCGGCTATCTGTTTCTCAATTGGTGTTGGAGCAAATTCACTTTTTTCTAAAAAAAAGCGGTAGGCATAATCAGTATTACCACTTGCCATAAGTGCAAAATTGTATGGTTTTCCCCCTGAAAGATCTAATACTTTCTCTGAAACACTTCGAGCGGTTTCTAGTTGATTTGACTCAGGCCTAAAAATAATGTTTCTAGGCAATAGATAGGCAGCAAAGACTAGTGTAATAGCCACCATTACAAATGAGGCATATTTTTGTTTTATTACGGTAAAAATAATTAACGATAGTAGTAAAAATGGTACTGGAAACAAAAATGAAAAATAGTAGTTATACAACTCGCCGTTGTAAAAAGCTAAACCGAGAACACCGGCTAGCGTCCAGACAATAACCACGAAGTAAAAATTGTTTATTTTCTTTGACTTAATAAAAATAATTGAGATTATTGTTAGCACCAAGGTTGCAAGTCCAATAAGTAATGCAAATTTTGAATCCGTTATTAGTAATGTTTCTCTAAATAAACGACTAATTACTGATAAGACATTATCACTATATTGAAATTCACGTAAACCAACAGCGCCAGATGGTTTAGTAACAAAATCTATAATTGTTGAAGTGTTTTTAAACCCATGCCTTATTTCGAAAAGAAAATAAGGTGAAAATGTAGCTATAAATCCTATTATGGTGACTATATAAATCTTTATCAGTTTTGATATATTCTTAATCGAAAAAATTGTGGTTATTAAAAAAATAGGTATAGAAAGAATTAGTCCTAAATAGTGAGACTGAATGGCTAATCCAAAAATTCCACCAACGGCAAAATTAAAAATTAATTTATTTCTTTCTTTTGAAAGTAATAAAAATACAAATATTAAAATCGACAAAAATGGTAATATGTTTGGATTCCAGCTTGATCTTGAAAAAATAACAATCACTGGCGAAACTGAATAAAGTAAGGTTGCTAGAAATGCTGGCAAAAATCCTAAATAGTTTTTAATTAGGAAAAACAAAATAATTACAGTAATAAATCCGATTACAGCAACTTCAAAAGCCATACCAACTGGAGACATACCAAAAAGTAAAAATCCTGGAATAACTAAATAGTAATATGCTGGACCCAGAAAAAATCCCCCAACTGAAGCAGAAGGCCCTAACAAGGTAAGTTTTCCTTCTTGAAAAATATTTAATAAAACTAAAGCATCTCTTCCTTCGTCACCAAGAAATGTCATGTGACCTTCAATATTCCAAAATCTCAAAACTGAAGCAATAATGATCAAAAGCGCTAAAGAAAAGAATTCAACTTTTTGATTTTTAGCGTACGAAAAAATTTCTTTTTTGTATTTAAACAATAATTTATTTAACATATTTCGAACGTAGACTATGAAGATTTTTTGCGCCAAATAACTTTTGTATTTAAAATCCAGTTAAGGGTCAAACCCAGTACTACACCGACTGCTAAAGAAATTTGTTTATGAACACCAAAGTATGGTGTGAGCGTGTTGATTACTAATATTTGAATTAATGGAGAGCCAAGTGCGGTGATATTAAATTTAATAAACCTAGTAAATATTGACCCACCAACTTTTCTGTATCTAAAAGTCCAAAAATTATTAATTAGAAAAATAGTTACTATCGACATTTCACCAGAAAGTAGAGTTGCCATAAACAATGGAGTATCTTTAATGGCTGGGATAATTCCAGACAGTCCATCAACAGAATGAGTCTCTCTAAAAATGGTTGTTGCAACAGATAACGTAATAGCGTTTACCAAATAACCAACGACACCAGTAATCAAAAATTTGATTAATTCAGAATGATATTTAATTGAAACCAAAACAACCACTCTGAGAGAATCAATTATTTCATTTTTTTGAATCTTTGAATGCCCTTTTTCTCTGTCGATAAATTCGATTGGTACTTCTTTTATTTTTGCCCCACTTTTGTACAAAGCATAGAACAAGTGAATTTTATATGAAAATCGATTTGAAAGCAGGTTATGATAATCGACTTTTTTTAGATACTCCGTTTTTGTTGCTCTAAATCCCGTCGTCATATCGTGGAATTGTGGGGCGAGTAGAATAACTCGTGCGACAATGTTGCCTAATGCAGACTGGATTTTACGATGAATACCCCAATCAGCAGGAATTGATCCACCTTTTATATATCTCGTGCCTACTGCTACATCCGCACCGTCTTTAATTGCTGATATCATTGCACTCACATATTGTGGCTTATGTGAACCATCAGCATCCATCTCAAAGACTAAATCAGCCTGTAATTGATTAATTGCGTGGTCGAACCCTCTAACATAAGCAGCTCCGAGTCCATTTTTTTTACCTGAAATGAGAAATATATTTTTATTTTTTTTCTGAAGAGCCTTTATAACATTTGCGGTACCGTCTGGAGACTCATCATCTACAAAAAGAATTCTTAGATCAATATCTTTTGGACTATATTTAATGATTTCTGAATAGATATAATTGATATTATCCTTTTCATTGTAAGTTGGAATTATAATGACTACTTTCATTCAGTGCTTTAGGCAGATTTAATTATTTTGCGATATTTTTCCATATCTGCATCGACCATCATTTTAACCAACTGAGAAAATGTGGTTTTTGGGGTCCATCCTAATACTTCTTTAGCTTTGGTTGCATCACCTTTTAAGAAATCTACTTCAGCTGGACGCATGAACTTTTCATCGATTCCAATATGTTCTTGCCAATTATCGATTTCTACATGTTTGAACGCTTCAACGATAAAATCTTTAATTGTGTGGGTCTCACCGGTTGCAATGACAAAATCATCTGGCTTGTCTTGTTGTAGCATTAACCACATAGCTTCAACATAGTCGCCAGCAAAACCCCAATCGCGAGTGGCATCAAGATTACCAAAGTCAACTTTATCTACAAGGCCCAGCTTAACTCTTGCAGCTGCATCGGTAACTTTTCTGGTTACAAACTCGATACCTCTTCTAGGAGACTCATGATTAAATAAAATACCTGAAACTGCGAACATATTGTAGGATTCGCGATAATTAATAGTCATCCAATGACCGTAAAGTTTAGCAACCCCGTATGGGCTCCTCGGGTAAAATGGCGTTTTTTCTGTTTGTGGTGTTTCTTGAACTTTCCCGAACATTTCTGAGGAAGACGCCTGATAAAATTTTGCGTCAGGTTTAACATGTTTTATTGCGTCTAACATTCTAGTAACTCCTATTCCGGTTAATTCGCCGGTTAAAACTGCCTGATTCCATGACGTCTTAACAAATGACTGAGCGGCCAAATTATAAACTTCGTCTGGCTGACTCATGTCAATTGCAGATATTAACGATTGTTCATCATACAGATCACCCTCGACTAAATGTAGCCGAGGCAGAAATGACTCAATTCTTTCAATGTTAGGTGTAGATAAACGCCTGACAAGTCCAAAAACATCGTATCCTTTTTCCAGTAGTAACTCAGCTAAATATGAACCATCCTGACCAGTAATTCCGGTAATTAGAGCTGTCTTTGTGCGAGTTTCTTTCATAGTATTGATATTCAAGAAATTTTAGCAGATTTTGAAACAATCTGTGTTTTTAAGATTTCAAGAGCTTCTCTGTTGGTTATAGTAGGTACTCCCAAAGCCTTAATTTTTTCCGTAATCAAACCTCCTTTGATTGGCCTTTTAGCTTTGTCCGGAAAGCTTTGTCTAAACGAATAAATTGATCCTTTTTCTATTTGATAATTGAATTCAAAAACATCATTAATTATTTGCCCAAAATCATAAGGGGTAACCACATCTGAGTTAGCGAGGTGATAGATTCCGCCGAGTGATTTTTCTAAACTAAAAATAAGAAAATCTGCAAGACTATCAATGAATGTTGGCGTCAAAAATTGGTCGCTGAAAAGTGGATATAGTGAATTGCTTTCCATTTTTGTAATCATGTCCCTTGCAAAATCTCCTTTTGTAAAATTGGATCTAAAGGGGTAGGCAATCCTAATAATTTGATGCCTGTCTGAATCATTTAACACGCTATCCTCTGCAAGTTTTTTGGTCCAACCATACCAACTGAGGCCATCTTGTGTACCTGTATGGTCGGACTCTGTATATGGACCATTTTCACCATCGAAAACGAAATCAGTCGAAATAAAAATTACTTTAGCATTACGAGAAGATGCAATATTAAGTATATTTTGAGTGGAATTTACATTTGTTTGGTAACAAAGACCATCTATTTCCCCTTTTTGCTTTTCTGCCTCATCAACCGCTGTGTATCCAGCAAAATGAAAAACGTATTCTAAATCTAAATTCTCTAATGTTTTTTTTAATAAAGACAAATCATTCAAGTCAACTTGAATATCTGCCTGATTGTCTTCTCTTGAAACTGTCGTAATTGAATGTTTGTCCTGTAGAAGTTCATAAACTCTACTTCCGACGAGACCCGTCGAACCGGTGAACAATATTTTGGCCATAATAATTACAGATTAACTACTATTTTCAGCTACAGACATTAAGTATTTCCCGTAACCGCTTTTTAATAATGGCTCTGCTAAATCAATTAGTTGTTCTTTAGTAATGAATTCTTTTTGAAAAGCTACTTCTTCAATACAACCGATTTTAATCCCCTGTCTTTGCTCAATTACCTGGACAAACTGTGAAGCTTGCATCATCGAATCGAATGTACCAGTATCTAACCAGGCAGTCCCTTGTTCCAAAATAGCAACCTTTAGCTTGTTTTCTTTCAGATAATAAGCATTTACATCGGTAATTTCATATTCCCCTCGTTCACTAGGTTTAATATTTTTTGCAATCTCAACAACATTGTTATCATAAAAATATAATCCTGTAACAGCATAATTTGATTTTGGTTTAACTGGTTTTTCTTCGATAGAAATTGCATTATTATTTTTGTCAAATTCGACAACCCCATACCTTTCTGGGTCAGAAACACGATAAGCAAATACCTTACCACCCAGCATTGAGTCAGTTTGAGGTAACACCTCATCTAATGAAGAGCCATAAAAAATATTATCACCAAGAATCATTGCAACTGAGTCGGAGCCTATAAACGACTCTCCAATTACGAATGCTTGAGCAAGACCGTTAGGAACTTCTTGAATTGCGTAGTTAAAACTACACCCATATTTGCTTCCGTCACCAAGAAGTTTTTGAAACCCTGGGAGATCCTGAGGAGTAGAAATAATTAATATTTCATTAATACCTGCCTTTAGTAAGGTAGACAACGGATAGTAGATCATTGGCTTGTCGTATACAGGCATGATCTGTTTGCTGATCGCGTAAGTAATGGGGTAAAGTCTGGTTCCGGAACCTCCAGCAAGTATTATTCCTTTCACAAGATATATGTTAGCTTAACGACTTATAAACATCAAATATGCTATTACAACAATTAAAAATGATAATCCTAAATATTCTAAAATTGTGTGTGGGTGTTTTTTAGTAACGGCAAAATAATGAATTACTCCCCAAAAAAAATAGAAAATAGAAAAAATTAATGCAATTAAAAATTGAGTGGCTTGACTTGACTGAAACGAAATAATACTTCCAAAAGCAAGACCGATTGCGAAGAATAGCATTCCCCAGTGAAAATGTATATGAGTTATTTTTTTGCCTTTCATTTTTTTAAATAATTGATCCTGAACTAATAAATGTAATTACTGCCGCAAATAATACAAACACAAACAAGTGGGCAAAATTATGATGAAGCGCACGGTTTATTCTATTTCTACGAACGTAAATAATATCAACAGCAATTAACAGAACTAGCAGGGTAGAAATTATCAAACTGACGGTTTTAATAATTAAATATGGGTTGAGTGGATAATTTGTTTGAACCTGTGAAGCTTCTCCATACACTGCTTCAGTGCTTGTGGTGGTGTTGTTTATCTTGGAAGCGTCTGATTCAGTTGTCATGACGATTGCAGATGAAGATGCTAAAGACTGATTATTATTAGTGGTGGTTTGTACTGGAACGTCAACTTGTTTAATTGGAGATGGATTAGCGGGAGAAGCAAACATTTGTACGATCAATGATCCGTTCACCCCATTCAGATTACCCTCTGTTACTGCAACCCCAATCTCTGTAAAACTTCCATCCAATAAATTCTGCTTATGTGAAGGTGAATTCATCCACGCGACTACTACGGAGCTCGCATTGTCAAAATCTCTCGCTAAATTTTCGCCCGCAACCGAATATTTGTAACCAGACTGACTAATAAATTGCCAAGGTGTTTTACCATCTGGAGCAAAATGTGCCCAGTAGTTTTGATTGAGCATATCCTGAGCTTTGGCAGCTGCTGCTTGGGATAACAGCTGGTTTTCTTTAACAGGTTGTATACCTTGTGCAACTCTTCTTTCATTGGTAAGACTAATTATGTCTGATGCAGAAATGTTAGTCGAAATCCCCAGTATGTGCGATCCTGGTATAGAAAATATTTTTAAAAAAACCTGAAGCAATATTAGAAATATTACATAGGAAAAAATTGCCGGAGCTTTTATAGCATGTGCCCTGTGGTTATTTTTGTGATGTGGTAAGAAAAATTTAGCTACTGAAGTCATTATGAGTACTTTGATTCTTCATACTTAACTTTAACATAGCTACCAACCTTTAAATTATTTACAGGAATTTTTAAACTAAAAGCTAGTGCGTTTGCGACTGAAACACCAACTCTCGTGCCAGTGAACGACCCGGGCCCTGAATTTACGAAAATTCGACCGATCTTTTTTATTGGAAATTTTTGAAAAATTTGATTCAAGTGAGGAATTAATGTTTCTGAACCTACACCTTGAAAGGATTGCGAAAAGGCACTTGCTCCATCATTTTCAAGAACTTTTATAAGTGTTTGGTTCGGCTTGGTGGTGTCAATATATAAATCCATTACTATATTTTAACTGCCCCGTCTCGTAATATCACTAAATCATCGTTTTCAAAAGTTATTACCGTTGACTCTTTACCTGATCCGTCTGATGACTCAAATACTGCATCAACATAATTAAGAAGTTCTGAATCAAGTTGAGAAAAGGTTTGTGGAGGGGGCTTGCCTGCAAAATTGGCTGAGGGGCCTAAAATTGGCTTATCTAATGTTTTTAAGACCTGTAATAACTTTGAATGATTTGGGATTCTGACTCCAACTTTTTTTGCTGAAGAAACAAAACTTTTGTCTAATATTTCTTTTCTTGCTGGCAATACAACGGTGAGAGCGCCCGGCCAATATTTATTTAATATTTCTTTTGAGGTAGGTATTATTACAGCTAGTCTAGTTAACCAACTGACACTTGGAATAAGTAGCGATGTTGGCTTATCAGGTTGGCGATTTTTGATAGAGTATAGCCTTTTTATTGCCTCTTTATTGTCATAAATGCAGCCTATTCCCCAAACAGTATCGGTTGGAAAAACAACAATTCCACCTTTATTAAACACTTCAGCGATAATTTGAGGATCACTCGATCGTAACAACTCTTTCATTCTCAGATTTGGTTTTTAGAAATGTAATTTTTTTTGCAGAAATATTATTTAAATCTGCCTTTTCTGGCCACTCGATAATAAATATTTTTTTAGGATCTGATTCAATAATTTCCCGAATACCTAGCATTTCAAACTGGTTCGGATTTTCTAGTCTGTAAAGATCAAGATGGTAAAGTCTGTCGTAGATTTTGAGAAACACAAATGTCGGACTTGAAATTGTACGTGTTATGCCTAAACCTTTCGCAAAACCCCGTACAAAAGCGGTTTTGCCTGCACCAAGATCGCCACTTAGTAAAATCACACCTCCAGAGTATAAATAGTCTTGAGCTAAATTCCACCCTATTTTTTCAGTGTCAATTTGGTTTTTAGAAATAATTTTTTCCATGTTATGACTGCAGTTATGCTTCCGAACGAGTCAATAATAACATCTCTACCTCTTGGCTCACGACCCGGAATAAATGATTGATGAAATTCGTCTGAAACTGCATAGGCTATACAAAAACCAATACTAATCCAAACATTTTTCGTTGCACGGTAAACTAATACTCCAAGGATGAAATATTCAATAAAATGCGCTAATTTTTTGAGTGCAAAATCAATTGCGTAGGAGTCAACTGTTGAGATTGTAGGCCGATTACTTAAGCTGAATATAACACTACACCAGATAATAACTGGTATATATAAAAATATTTTTTGTTTAGTCACAGTTAAAAATTATGTATGATTCTTGAAAATATGAAACCTGTCTTTATATGTAATACCTTGAATTATTCCACCTAAACATAAACTTTTGACTAATATTAGATGATTAAAACTAGTTGTGGTGAGAATTAAGACAACAAAAACCAGTGATAGCGTCATCCAGTGATGTATGTGGATTTTCCACCTCTTGGTTTGGATGAGTAAATTAGGCATAATTTCAACCCGCTTAATACCAAGTTTTGGCAAACGGTTCGGTTTAATATGAATTGGCTTGGAAAGAAAATGTGAAATAAAATATCCCACCACCAGACCGACTCCAGTAAAAATTATGTCCATTTAATTATTCTATACAATTTTAAGTATAGATTTAAGCTTTTTGAAAACCTTATTCTTTTTTATTTTTTTGTTTATCTTTTTTTTGTTTGAAAAATAAACTGCATGCAATAAAAACCCTAATGTGATTAATGCGGTTGATATATAAAATGGAACAAAATTGTTAGCTTTTCCTACTGTGTCAACTTGGTTTTGTTTTGGTGTTGCTGAATTACTAGTGGATGTTTTGACTCCAAGAACTTTTTTGGGAGTAGGTGTTTTTGTAATTTTTGGTGTAGGGGTCGGTTTTGTGGTTGGAGTTGGTTTGATAGTCGGCGTTGCTGTTGGGGTTGGTGTGATAATTGTGACTATTGAATTGACTTCGCCAGGGGTAGGATCTGTTGTTTTCTGCCAATTTCCAGTTGTATCTAATGCAAATGAAACACCTTTACTTGAAACAGGATAAGTAAACTCATCAATTATTTGGTTATTGTATAAAATTCTTACACTATCTCCTCCATTATTAAAAATTGAACTAGTGGAATAGATATAATATTGTGAGGGTTCGAGCAGGTATTTTGGTAAACTAACTGGTTTAGACCCGCCATTAATATCATCAATTTCAAAATTATCGAGGGGGATTGAAAAATCCATGGGGTTATATATTTCGACCCATTCATCTCCCTCTGAAGGGTCAGGCATTACTTCCGTTATTAATAGGTTATTTTTAGAGTATGTAATTTGTGTTTGGGTTCCGCCTACAGACTGAGGAGTTGGGGTTGGCTCAAGAATGTTTGTGTCTGGGCATGGGTTGTCGCTTGTCGAATTGAGAAGATTTTTGGAATTTTGATCAAAAAGTTTTAGACTACCATCCCCGTCGATTTCTAACCCAATTGATTGATTGTCATTAGTTATTGAAATACCAGATACAGGAATGGTGATTTGAGAATATGGGATAGTGCTATTATCTGGAGAAAAAAGCCTGATAATGTCGGGACTTGTATTATTTAAAAAAGTTATATCAAAAGTTAAAACACTTTTCGGAGAAATTGAGCCAGACAATGATTTGAATTGACTTTCGGTTGAGTCTTTTATTTTCCAACCTTCCAAACTAATATTGTTACATTCAGAGTTATATAGCTCTACCCAGTCAGAACTAGTTTGATAAGAAAATTCGTTAATAAAAACGACGGCAAAAATCTGTGTTGTAGTGGTAAGAGTTAATATTATAGATAATAAAAAAGCAAAAATAATTTTCACTGCCTAAAAATAAATTTTTGGACAGGAGACTAAAAATTTAACACTTTCGGGTTAGTTTCGCAATAGATAGTTTTTACTAGAAGATTATTGTGGAAAAATATGTAGATAGAATGTTTCAAGCCCATCATCGTGTACGATTTTTGCAAAAGTTAA
>CAYROP010000015.1:0-22204 GCA_964426075.1 uncultured Gammaproteobacteria bacterium
ACGGCATCCTCTGCCTCATCTCACTCTTTGGCATCGTCAAACTCCGCGACGAAGCCAATACGGACGAGTCGAGCTAAGCCTCGGCACCACTACAACCCTCCCCTCAAAAGGAGGGTTTTTCTTGCTTTCATTTTCCTGTTTGCTGTTAAGCAAACTAACAAGTCAAATATTTTACTGTGAACGCCTTTTGTTTTGTGGCGACAAAACAAGGAGTCCGACGTTAGCAAACCAAAGGACTGAAGTGAACAGTGAAATTAAAATTAATGTTTTTTAAAAAACAAAAATCTGAAAACAAATTAAAAAAACAAAAATCCTTACACCAACTTGGTTCTATCAAAGATTTCTCCACTCTCAATCATTTTCGTCAAAATACCCCTCCATTCACCTCGATTAATAAGAGTTGCACCCAAAACCCGATTATTCTCACCCAAAAAAACCTCGACAACTTTTCTTTCTCCAGCCATACCAACAACCACAATTTCACGAGCCAAATCTTTTCGAATAGTCCCTACAGTCGTAAAATTATTACCAAATATCGAGATAGAATATGCTGAAACCATTTTAAATGGCGTAACCTTTCCACTCATATTTTCACCAACAATTCTGCCTTGCTCAGAAGCATTGACCCAGTTGCCATAATTAAGTGGCATTTTCAAAACCAGATCCCAAAACTCAGCTACATCACCAGCCGCCCAAACATTCTGAATATTGGTCTGCAAAAACTCATTCGTCACTATCCTTCCTTTATTCGTTGTAATATCCTGAGAAACAAACTCTGTCCTCGGATTAATACCTACTCCAATTCCACAAACATCAACTAATAATTCTTCCCCACTTTTTAACACTGCTCCCGTTAGCACACCATTCTGACCTTTTAACTCCGCCACGCTTGTACTGTACGACATTACCAAACCATTCTCTTTTAGGATTACGTCCATTAATTTCCCAGATTCTTCGCCTAACAAATTCTGCCAAAACCACTCTTCCAAAATCAAAAACCTTACATTTAATCCATACAGTTTAAATGTCTGTGCCAACTCCAACCCAATAAAGCCTCCACCAATTACAATGGCATTTTTCTTACCGGTAATATAATTTTTGATATTTTCAGAATCGACATTAGTTCGAAAATAAAAAACCCCAGTCAGATCTGAACCAACCAAATCCAATTTTCTTACCTCCCCACCCGAAGCAATTAACAATTTTTTATAACCAATTTCTCCTTTATCAGTCGCTACAGTACTCGTCTGTATATTGATACTAATTACCTTTGTCGAAACTTTTAAAATAATACCTTTATCAAGATAATCCTGATCTTTTCGTAAAAAAACATGATCCATATCAACCTGTCCCCGCATAAACTTCGGCAATAACACTCTCGAATACAACCTAACAGGCTCATCCGTAATTATTGCAACTGAAGAAGTTGGATTGTTTTTCTTAAAAGTCTCCGCAGCGTTCGTTCCGGCTACTCCACCACCAATTATTAGGCAGTCAAAATTCTCCATTTAATTTATGACGGATAAACTTGTTGTCCTGTCTCAATATCAGTAATAATTATTGCCTTAGTTGGACAACTCTGAGCAGCCAACAAATTCGTCTCATCGGAGTCATGCTCTCCCTGCTTTATTACCGCAATGTTTTCATTGTCTAATTCAAAAGTACTTGGTGCAACAGCAACACATGAAGCCGCCCCAATACACAAACTTCGATTAACCTCAACACGATACTTACTTTTTTCTTTTGGTAATCCATCAACAATTTTGTTTATTTGTTCTTCTGACATATTTCCTGCCTTTCTTAACTTTTTATTAGTATACTTACTCACTTTCAGTTAGTGCAAATTATATCTTTTCTCTTAAAACTTTTACGGCCATCAAAGCACATTTCATTCTTGATGGTGTCAGTTTAGGAATACCTAATTCAGCCAAAACCTCATCATCAGTGATGTTTTTTAGATCTAATAGTTTCATTCCTGTTACTTTTTCCTTTAACAAATATGCTGAAGCCTGTGAAATCAAACAACCACTTCCCTCAAACCCATATTGAGTAATTTCATCCCCATCGAGTTTAATACTAATTAGTAACTTATCACCACAGAGACTATTAAAATCCTCAACAATAATATCTGGCTTACGTATTTTTTTTTGCTGAGCACTCTCTCTTACTAAATCCAATAACTCGTCGCGGTATAGATTATCCATTTTTAAGTTACTTTTAATATTTTTTTCGCTTTCTCAATTCCTTCAAAAAATTGATCTATATCGGCTATGTCGTTATAAAAATACAAACTTGCTCGAACCGCTGAATCTAATTTTAATTTTTTCATCAATGGATGTGCACAATGTAAACCAGATCTAACTGCCACCCCTTCAGCGTCTAATACACTCGCCAAATCGTGAGGGTGAATGCCTCCGATATTAAATGTAAAAATCCCTACTCTACTACTCGCAATATTTGATCCCAAAAAATCAATCTTTTTTTCTTCGAACCTCTGCATCATATATTCAGACAACATCTGATCTTCAGATTCGATTTTTTCTAGTCCAATTCCATCTAAATATTCAAGAGCTGTAGCTAACCCCAAAACTCCAGCAATATTTGGCGTACCAGCCTCAAATCGATATGGAATATCGTTCCAAACAGAATCCTTTTCTGTCACATCTTTAATCATCGATCCTCCACCCATAAATGGTTTCATACTTTGAGCAATTTCTTCTCTTATCCAAAGCACTCCCACCCCTGTTGGTCCAACTGTCTTATGTCCACTAAAGACCAAAAAATCAGCCCCAATCGACTGAACACTTAACCTTATTTTTCCAACTGTCTGAGCTGCATCGATAAGAATCTTAGCGCTACTGTTTATTTTTCTAATCTCTTTTACTAAAGTCTTTACATCGTTTATTCCACCCAAAACATTCGAGGCGTGAACCAAACCTACAAAAGCAGTATTTTTGGTTATTTTTTCTCTCAAATCAACCACATCAATCAGTCCAAAATCGTCGATATTTACAAAAATTAATTTTGCACCAGTTTGTTTGGCAATTATCTGCCAAGGCACAATGTCAGCATGATGTTCAGACACCGAAAGAAGTATTTCATCCCCATTTTTCAAATTAGCAAAACCCCAAGAATATGCCACTAAATTAATACTTTCAGTGGTTCCAGAAGTAAAAATAATTTCTTTTGGTTTTTGACAGTTAAGAAAATTAGCTACTACTTTTCTGGCTGTCTCAAAAGCCTCTGTTGTCATTTCTGAGTATTTATATACTCCACGATTTATTGTCCCATATTCATCAGAATAAAACTTATTTAATCTATCAATAACCACCTTGGGCTTATGTGTTGTCGCTGCATTATCCAAATATGCAAACCGATTTCCATTAACTTTTTTATCAAATATTGGAAAATCTTTTTTATTCATTTTATATTTTCAAAAATCCGTCAATGATCGCCTTTTCTGACTTTTTTCTACTTAAACCTTTTGTCATTAAATAAAAAATCATATCTTCACTTACCTTTGTTACCCACGCACTGTGCCCAGCCGCAACATCATTCTCTTCAATCTCCAAACCGGGTACTGGCTTAGCTACAGCGTTATCAAAAACCAAAAACTCAGCTTTAAATCTACCATCACTCCCTTTTGAGCCATTTAAAACCTTAATTAAACCATTCACATCAACCTTTGAATTATTTCTTAACACCCCTTTAATCCAAACGTTACTTTTTGCCTTAAGTCCAATATGAGTTACTGATGTCGAAATATCAAACTCATCATCTCCTCTTCCATCCAAAACTCCATAATAGTCAAAGCTACTACCATCACCCTTAATTTCTATTTCAACATTTTTTTTACCCGGCAATATCTGTTCTCTGATGTTTTTTTCCTCATTATCGCCAAGTGTTAAATTATGATTCATCAGCCTATCGATCCCTCCATTTCAAGCTCAATTAAACGATTTAGCTCAACTGCGTACTCCAATGGTAATTTTTTAACTACTGGCTCAACAAAACCACGAACCACCATTGCCATTGCTTCAGCTTCTGTTAGCCCTCTAGATTGTAGATAAAAAAGCATTTCTTCAGAGATCCTCCCTACTGTCGCCTCATGACCAACCGAAACCTGGTCCTCAAATACTTCCATCGTTGGTACTGTATCCGACTTAGAAATATCATCTAACATCAAAGCATCGCACTGCACATGAGCCTTCGAATTAACTGCACCTTTAGCTACCCTCAACAAACCCCTATAAACTGTTTCTCCCCCACCAAAAACTATTGACTTAGATACTACGGTCGAAGTTGTATCTGGTGCACCATGGAAGACTTTTGCTCCGGTATCCTTATATTGATTTGGGCCACCAACAGCAATGTTCAAATGATCTGCTCTTGCTCCTCTACCAATTAGCATTGATGCCGGATACAACATTGTCACTCCAGACCCCATTGATCCCCCAACCCACTCAACGAACCCACCCTCTTCTACAATTGCTCTTTTGGTATTAAGGTTATACACATCAGTTGACCAGTTTTGAACTGTTGTATACCTCACATGTGCATTTTTCTTTACAAAAATCTCAACCACCGCACTGTGCATCGAAGTTGAAGAGTATTTTGGAGCTGTACAGCCTTCAATATAGTGAACATCACTACCTTCTTCAGCAACAATCAATGTGTGTTCAAACTGACCGTAATTTTTTGCATTCATCCTAAAATAAGTTTGCAACGGTAAATCAACCTTAACTCCTGCTGGCACATAAACAAAACTTCCTCCACTCCACACAGCACCATGTAGAGAAGCAAATTTGTGATCAGCTATTGATACACATCTCGTCATAAAATATTCCTTTAATATCTCTGGATACTTCTGAACAGCTGTATCTGTATCGCAAAAAATCACACCTTGCTTCGAGTATTTCTTCATCAAGTTTTGATAAAATCCTTCTGATTCATATTGACCTACTACTCCGGCCAAAAACTTTCTTTCAGCTTGAGGAATTCCTAATTTTTCAAATGTCGTCTTAACATCCTTAGGCACATCTTTCCAGCTATCATATTTACCATAATCAGCTTTGAGATAAAAAGTGATTTCGTCAAAATCAAGTCCTGATAAATCCGCTCCCCAAGTTGGCATCGGTTTTTTCATAAAAATCTCAAAAGCTGCCAATCTTTTATCGCGCATCCAATCTGGTTCATTTTTTTCTTTAGAAATAAGTTCAACAATTTCCCTAGTTATTCCCTTTTTGGGCCGAACAACAGATCTTTCCTTGTTTGCTGAAACATTTGACTGATCAATTCCTACTGCACTTTGCATCCTATGCTCCTATTCCTCGAAAGTTAACATAACCTTCTTTTTCTAATTTTTTTACAATTTCTCTACCACCAACAGTTTGCAACTTAGAATCAACAAACACCCCAACCTTATCAGGTTTTAGGAATTTCAAAATTCTCTCGTAATGTGTAATCACAATTACACCAATTTTTCGCTTCTTCACCATCTCAGAAACTGCTTTTGCCAAAAATGCAACTGAATCGATATCCAACCCCGAATCTAACTCGTCCAAGATCACAAACTCTGGTTCAAGTACGAGTAACTGCAATACCTCAAGCTTCTTTTTCTCACCACCAGAAAACCCTACATTCAGTTCCCGAGAAGCAAATTTGCTATCGATTCCAACTAGCTCCATTTTTTCTTTCAAAAGCTTCCCAAATTCGCCAAATCCCATTTTTTTATCTTTGTTTTTAGCTAAATAAGCCATTCTTAAAAAAGAAGCCACTGTTACTCCAGCCACCTCTACAGGATGTTGAAAACTTACAAATAAACCTTTTTTTGCTCGTTCATCAGGCTTAAGTTTTAACAAATCAACGCCATTTAATAACACCTCTCCACTTTCAACAATATACTTTGGCGAACCCGCCACCGCCATAGCAAGCGAAGATTTTCCAGAACCATTTGGGCCCATAAAGGCTAAAACCTCACCCTGCTTAACCTCCAAGTTAAGCCCATCGACTACCCGCTTACCAGCTACAGATACAGACATATTTTTAATTAATAATCCTTTCATATTTTTATTTCCATAACTTTTATACTGTTAAAGCTAAATTGAAAAACTCCTTCCGCAACCACAATAACTTTTAGCTGCCAAATTTTTAATAACCAAAACATCATTATTAACCTCATCAACATCAATACTTAACTCGGGCGCAATTTTATTTGTCTCTTCATCAATCAAAAACTTTAGACCATCAACTTCAATATTCGCCTGCTCATCACTTACCACTAAAGTTTTTAATGCATAACCACAGCACCCTTCAATTGCACTAATCTTGAGTACTCCATCTCCAACAATCTCTCCAACTTTTTCCTTATTTGCTAGTGTGATCATTTTTTGCTTTTTCTAATGAATTTTTAATTAATAAATAGTCATGTTCTGGCAACCTATGAACATTACCTTGAAAAGCTAGTTTCCAGTGCTCTTTTGGCCATTTCTTTGTGTACTCCATATTAGGTCCAACCTCTTCAGACTTTACAAAACTACCTAGCTCAAGTATCACCTCTGGCTTGATCCTAAATCTAAAAGGATATACCTCATTCGGCTTATCAGAGATCCAAATTTTCTCCGTATCCTCATAAAACTCACTTATTACCTCAGCCGTTCCACCAAAACATCCGATTTTGGTCATATAAAAAATAACTTTATCTCCCACTTGCACATCTAATGCTTTTTTTCTATGTCTCGACTTCATTCCAGCTAGTCCAAAACCTAAAGTTCTGGAAATTTCAAAGTTTTCAGGACTGGACACAAGCATCCAATAATTCATATCAGGCTATTTTAAACAATTAGGCTAACTTGTCAAAAAAAACTAAACAAAACTTCCCAAATCTTCCCAGGCAATTGTCGCCATACCTAATACTTCTTCAGGAGCTAATTCCTTAGGGTCATCTTTAATAAAAGCTTTCGGCTTCAAAAACAAATTCCCCGCCGTCTGATATTTGAGATAAACTCGTCCACCCTTCCTCAACCCTACAGAAATAACAAATACCCCATCTTCTCCCACTTCACCAACTAAAAAGTCTTCCAAAGCCATTAGTCTCTTCTCTCCCAATCTTCCAAAGTCTGGCGCAACTAGTGCCCTAGACATCAAGTCATCATCTTCTGTATTTAATAAAAAGTCAGATATATCAACCTTATGCTTTTCAGACTTTTTAAGTTTAGATTGTGCTTGCATAACTCTAATTATAACTTTTTATAAAGCCATACTCATTTGAGTATCGTTTGTTGAAGTCGGTAAATATTTTCCCAAATCAACAATAAATTCTTTAGTCACTCCACCTAAGTCTGGATATTTCAACTTACCATTACTCATTGCAAAATCAAAAATTTCTCTAGTTATTCTGACATCCTCCAAACAGTATTCTGCTAATTTCTCCATCTTACCCTCACGAAAATATCTAACCGCATCCAATCCATCCCCAATTTTACCCTTATTTAAAGTTGCCTTAGCCAAATTATCTAATTTAAGCCTAAACCCTAACACATCTTTGACAACTTCTAACAAATCAATAGTCGGGAACTTTTTGAGATCGCCACGATAATACGGTGCAAGCACTTCGTAATCAAAACTTTTAATATTGTATCCAATTAACAAATCCGCAGATTCTAAAAGAGGCCACATTTTTCCTAAGTCATTTTCAAAATACCCAAAATACTCATTTGTTTCTGAGTCGTGTAAGCCAACATAAGAAATACCTAATTTCTTAGTATCATTACCAACCTCCTGAAAAATATTCTTAGTTTCGACGTCCAAAGTAATCTGCTTTGTCATACAACTCTATTCTCCAGTCAAAAACTTCCCAGCCTCTAATGCAGCCATACAACCAGCTCCAGATGCGGTAATTGCCTGCCTATATCGATAATCAGAAACATCACCAGCTATAAACACACCACCAATTGAACTCTTCACATAATCAATCACTTCTAAATACCCTTTGTCATTTATTTCCAGCTGACCTTGAAAAATATCCGTATTAGGCGTATGTCCAATCGCTACAAACAAACCTTCAACTTTTAACTCACTCTCTTTATTTGTATTTGTATCAATAAGTTTTATCCCTGATAACATTCCATCACCCACAACCTCTAATATGGTTTTATTGGTTAAAAATTCAATTTTTGGATTATTCTTTGCCTTCTCTAACATGATCTTAGATGCCCGAAACTCATCCCTCCTATGAATAATAGTTACCTTGCTTGCAAACTTTGTTAAAAATGTTGCCTCCTCCATAGCCGAATCTCCACCACCAACAACCGCAACTTCCTTATTTCTAAAAAAGAATCCATCGCAAGTTGCGCACGCAGAAACTCCTTTACCCCAATATTTCTCCTCTGAAGGAATACCCAACCATTTTGCGTTCGAGCCGGTCGCAATTATGACAGATTTTGCTTGAATCTCCGTTTCTCCCACCCAAAGTTTTTTTATTTCACCTCTTAAATCTACTTTCGTAACATTTCCTGTCACAAACTCAGCCCCAAACTTTTCAGCTTGTTTTTTCATCTTTTCCACCAATTCCGGCCCCATTATCCCTTCATCAAACCCAGGAAAATTTTCTACCTCACTCGTTATCATTAATTGTCCACCAGGAGTTTGTCCTAATACTACAACGGTTGAAAGTAGCGCCCTGCTCGTATAAATAGCTGCAGTCAAACCTGCAGGTCCGGAACCAATTATCGCAACATCTAAAACATTCATAATTTATTTACTTTTTAAATATAACTGCAGACTTGCCACAGCTATATTTAGTATTATAATGTGGGCGCTTTAAAGTTACCTTCTCATTTATAGAGAAAGCAATTTAGTAAATAGTGAAATAAAATTTTAAACTAAAATGAAATTCTTGCAAACCCTAATTATCTTTTCCATCGCTTTTTCAAGTTTAGTTTTCGCACCACAAATTTCGGCACAAACCAAAAACACTGAATTAACACCAACTTCAACTCCTATCCCAACCCCACAAACTATCGAAGCTACGACCCAAGCTCAAGAAGCCTCAATCAGTTCAACTCTCAAACTATCTTCTGACCTTACCAATCCAGAAGTTTCCCGATCACAACTCAAAATTCTACTAGATCAACACCCTATTACCTCATTATCATGGAATAATTTTATTTCCTATGGAATCAGATCAATGGTCAACGATGGGGTTCCCACCAACACAATTGTCCTAGTCTTAATGCTTCCAATTATTGCCGCAATTGCAGCCTTTTCAAGACAAGTAATTGGGTTCAAAAGTTTTGGAATTTACACCCCAACAGTAACAGCAGTCGCCTTCGTTGCTACGGGATTAAAAGTTGGACTTGCACTGTTTATTGTTATTGTTTTAACTACGACTCTATCCAGATACTTGCTCAGATATCTCAAAATCCTTTATTTACCAAGAACAGCACTAATTTTATTTTTCGTTTCGATGGCAATGTTTATTACTCTATTTTTTGGTTCAATGCTCGATATTGTAAGAATCGAAACGATTTCGATCTTTCCAATTTTGATTCTAATTACACTTGCAGAAAACTTCGTTAACATTCAATTAGACAAAAACCTTAGACAGGCTGCAGTCATTACTGCTGAAACATTAGTACTGGCTGTAATTGGATTTTTGATAATGCAATGGAGCTATCTTCAAAGAATTGTGCTTATAAACCCTGAACTAACTTTTATTGCGATAATCGCCTTTATAATTCTTATCGGTAGATGGACCGGACTGAGACTTGTCGAATATCTCCGTTTTAGAGAGGTTCTCAAGTATGGTAAAGAGTAAACATGTCCTAGGCATTAATGCCCGCAATCTACTCTACATCGGACGCTACAATCGTATGCGCGCCCGTAGATTCGCAGATGAAAAACTCTTAACCAAACGAGTTTTAATAAAAAACAATGTCGCAACCCCAAAACTCTACGCCTCTTTTTACAGATTCAAAGATCTTGATGACTTTGACTGGAATAGCCTTCCACAAGACTTTGTAGTTAAACCCAATGCCGGCTATGGTGGCGAAGGCATCCTTCTAGTTAGAAAATTTAAAAACGGCAAAGGAGAAACAACCGACCAAAATAATATCGACAGCGCAGGCCTCAAAAGACACGTTCAAGATATACTTGACGGAAACTATTCCTTAAACCAAGTTCCAGATGCTGCTTTTATTGAAGAAAGAATTAGGCGTAGTAAAACCTTTAAGAAATATACTTGGCGTGGTGCACCAGATATTCGTGTAATTGTTTTCAATAAAGTACCGGTTATGGCAATGTTAAGGCTCCCAACGGAAGAAAGTAACGGTACAGCCAACCTTCACGGTGGTGCTATCGGAGTCGGCATAGATATCGCGACAGGAGTCACGGTTCATGCTATCCGCTACGATCAACCAATCAAATATGTACCCGATACAAAAATCAAACTTAATGGCATCAAAGTTCCCCACTGGGAAGAAATACTTAGACTTTCTGTTGAAGCACAAGTCGCATCCAAACTTGGATTTGCTGGCATTGATATTATTCTCGATGAAAACAAAGGTCCTGTCGTCATTGAAATAAATGCTAGACCAGGACTTTCTATCCAAAACGCCAATCGAGCCCCTTTACTAAGAAGACTCAAGCGTGTCGAAGATCTTGAGGTTACTTCTACAGATCGAGGTGTATCGTTAGCTAAAACAATTTTTTCTTCTTCAGTTTCAGAAAAAATTAAGCCAAACCGTACGATACTAGACGCAGTCGAAATAGTAAAAGTTGTAAGTTCTACCGGCAAAAGACTTGAAGTAAAAGCTCGTATCGATACGGGTGCAAAGTCCTCATCTATTGACAGACATTTAGCTCAAAATTTAGGAATCTATCATTCGACCTTAATAACTAAAATAAAAGGGGTCAGATCAGCTCATGGAAGATCAAAAAGAGAATATGTTAGTCTAAAATTTTCAGTTGCAGGCAAACTTATTACTTCCACCGCCTCGGTCGCAGACAGATCTCATTTAAAATATCCATTACTTATTGGACGTAGAGACATTCAAGGATTTGTTGTTAAACCATTCATTCCAAAAATTCCCAAACCAAACCATAGCTAAAAAAATAAGGTGAGAGCAAGAAATTAATCCTGCCCTCACCTCACAAAACGACCAGATCACAAACCCGAAGCAGTAAACCGCAAGGAGGCTAGCTCTGTAACAAAACAGATACCTCTTTAAGTTTGCCTGTCATGAAGTTTCTCCATCTCAGACAAAAATAAGGAAGCTAGGGGTGCTAGACCTAATGTGCCTCACAGTCACGACTAAAGGGTCGCGATTGGTTTAGGAAGGTTGAACCAGCTCATCCAGATAGCGGAAATTACGTCCACCAGCTTCCTGGAAACGAACCTCGATCGGCTTTCCTGTCAGGACAGCCATAAGCCTCGCAACCCTCGCAACGTTCTGTTGCTGAGATTCCAAGACCTGTCGGTTCGTCATGTACTCTGGGTTCACTGGCGAGCTCTTCATTGCCAGGGACTCCCGACTGCGACGACCTGCCATCTCGGGCGCAATTGCCTGAAACAGGTCAGAAACCGGAATAGTGAAACGGGGATGCTTCACAACAGTCGTGCTGGGGCCCGCAGACTGTCCGGATTGGGGAACGCAGATGGCGGCTTCACCCACGTTCTTAGCTGATGTCACGACCATCATGAGACAATCGGCAGCAGCAAAGGCCATGTAGGTCTCCACCTCTCTCGAAGAACCAGCCTTATCAGCCAGCTCCTCAAGTGTCCACCGAGTGCTCGTCAACACGTTCGTCAACTATGCTCTCCGATTGTTATGTGCTCGCAATTGGAATTCAAACCAAAAACCTCTCCCTGATTATTACGTGCTTTCCTTCAAAAAACACGTTTTGGATTATCAAGAAAAGACAATTGATTCCGTATCCCAAAAACGATTCTAAGAATTCTAGCACAATTCATTGCAGTTTCTCAAAATCTAGTCAGCAATCCATAAAACCTTAGCTTTGATAAATACTTTGCTATCTGAAAAGCTAATTCCGACAAAATCGTCGATAACATAAAAGCTAAGAGAAAATATGAAATAAAACTACCAAAATCACTTGGCCTTAAAAAGCCAATCAATTCTCGTAAAACCAATGTGTGAGAAAGATAAATTATAAAAGACCTCTCCCCAATCCAAACAAATATTTGAGGAAACTTAAGCCATAACTTTCTCCAAATTAACGATGATAAAATAAAACCTGTTGCAAAAATCAACACCGGAATTCTTGTAAATCTAGTCGCCGCAATAATATCTGCACTATTACCAATAAGTCTAAAGGTATCTACCAAAATATAAACTAAACCAAAAACCAAAAAAATAATTGCAGAAAGTCTAACCAAATTATTTTTTTTAGACATCACCCCAGGCAGAAAATTAAGATAAATTCCCAAAGCAAAATAAAAAATCCAAGAACCAAAAAACAAGTATTGTTGTTGATCCCCCCATGAAAACCCAAATTTAATAATTTTTTCCGCTTCTAAACTTGTAAATACATACAAAACCGCCTGCATAACACCTAAAAACAAGATAATTCTCCAACCAAACTTTTTAATTAAAATCGCAAGTATTGGAAACATTAAATATAAAGACACGATCATTGGCACAAAATACAAATGATAATCAGCTTTTCCCACAAAAATAATTTTCCATAATGAAAAATGTTCCACATGATTCCATTCGTCACTAAATCTAATATAAAAATATATAACTCCTGACCAAAAGAAATACCAAGGTAATAATTTGACCACTCTCCTCCTAAAAAACTGCCCATAATCACGACCAATATCCATATTTTTTATTCCAAGACCATAACCACTTAGCGCCACAAAAACAGGCACACAAAATCTAGTTAACTGATCAAGAATTAACAAACCACTCCACCCAAATCCGTTTCTAGGAAAATACGTATAACTAAGACTTATTGTATGTACAAGTACCACTGCAATTATTGCAACAGCTTTAATTACATCAAGCTCAATTTGACGATCACTTAACTTTTTTTCCATCGCTATTTTTAACTTTGAGCTTCCCATTCATTCCATAATCTACATACAGCTCATGGAAGGTTGCAATCAACACTGGTCTAATTAACTGAATTATTGTCCAATTAATACCATTTTGAATTTCTTTTGGTGAATACATCGACAATACCAAAGCAGGCAATGCAAAAGGAGAAACGGCAACCAAAGCAAACAAAAAACTTAAAGTCACAAGTATCCATCTTTTATGCGCAACACGCCAACTTATTGCAACAGCCTTAATTGCATTTTGGTTGTCTACAACTGCTGCATAGGTCGCAAAAACCAATCGAACATGCACCAAAACCGCAAACGGCAAAATAATTATCCAGGTCAAAATATCACTATATCCATTTCTTGTTGCCCAATAATCTAGTAATGTCTTAAGCGGAACAAACATCCCCCAAAAAATAATCGTCGTAATCCCATTTACTTCCAAATATCGCCTTAACCATTTAAAAGTCTGCGGCAAAATCTTAGCCGGAACTACTAACTCGTTCCTAGCCAATGCCTCAACTGCAAATATTAATGCCAAATTACCCCCCACAATTGAAATCCACGGCAAAACCAAAGCGACCCACGACGCCCAAATATTATTTTGGTTTGAAAAAGCCACACTAGAAACATCAAACAAAGCAAATAGTCCAGCTAGTGCCAGTAATCCAAATGGATCTTTCGCGCAGAGCCTTAGTCCTCTAATTACATACTCTCGAGCTTGAAAAACAACCTGCATAAAAAACTACCTAGCTTTTTCAATCAAACCGTTACTAACCAAATCATTAATTATTTCTTCTCTGCGGTTATTATCAAAATAATATGTTTGAACAAAATCAAAGTGCATAACAGATGGAGCCTTAGAAACATAACCTAAAGTGCTTAATTGTTCAAAACTAAAATAATTCTTCGATAAAAAGTCCGTAATTGGATAATTCCACTCCTCTGCTCTTTTTCCAAAATTAGTATACCCTTTTTCAAAAACAATCACCTTCGGTCTCTTGATCGTTAAATCATTAATTATTCCCTCTTTAAACCTTCCAAACGCCTCACTTTGCGGTAAAAACCAGTGGTACTTCGATGGATTTTTTGCATCCAAATATAATAATTCATGAAAAGCAAACGGACCAACCCAAACAAAATCATCTTTAGTAGTAATCTTATTCAATATTGGCGCGACTTCAGGTCTATCGTAAATAAGTGGTTGTTGACCCATATATTTCGAATAAACTTTCTCCCCAAATTTATCCGTAAGCAAAAACAGCGCAAATATCGCATAAACCCAAACTACTACCATTACCAATGTTAATAATATTGTCTGAGAATAACTCAACACCTTTTTGTTCAGTTTGTTAACTATTTCAAAACTGGCCCAAGCTAGATTAAAAAATGTTAACGCCACAAACACCGTTGCGTGAAAATCTGTTTCTTTAATATTTAACGGCTCGCTTCGCGTATTTGAAAAAATAATTACATAAACCACAACTCCGGCTATCCAAAATCTTCTTCTGACAAACAAATAAATAATTGCCAACAAATTTCCTAAAACCAAAGATACATTAAAAGGATATTCCAAATTCAAATCTTTAACTTGAATAAGTAGCCCATAAAATCCATTTAAAGTTTGATAAGCAGTAGAGACCGCATACCTGATCGGGTTTGTCGACCTCTCCCCAGCTACATCTGGGAAATTATAAATATAGTAATTAAAGTTATAAAAATACTGCTGATAATAAAACTCTTCATACGAATTCGTAACCAGCAAATAAATACCAAAAACCAAATAAGGTAAGCCCAAAACCACCGAAGCTACAAATATTTTTTTAACATCAAATCGTTTCTTAAGTCCCAAGACATACAAAACCAAAACTAGTGGATAAACCAAAATAAAAATATAAATATAAGTCAGTGAGATAGAAAAGCTTAAAAAGGTTAATATCGACACCAAAACAAGATCAGTTAAAGACCAAGTCTTTTTATAAAAAGACTTAAGTAAAATTAACCCATACACAGGAATTATCAAATACGAAACCAATGTTTCCGACAAAAACATCTGTCCCCACCAATATGTCGAACCAATAAGCATAAATAGTGCAAACCACAAGTAAAATTTACTTTTTTCTACTCCAAAACCGCGCCTGAATAATAAATATGTGGCCAGTATTGCACCCCACATCTCAAAAGCAAACAATAATCTAAACCACACAAACGACTGTTGAGTAAAAAAAGCATTAATAGCTGCCAAAAAATATGCACCAATATTGTGGTGAGTAAAAAACCCAATATTAGGCAAAATTCCTTGGTTTATATAATATCCACCCAGAATATTGTCGTATTCGTCTGGAAAAGTTTCATGCAACGCGTTAACCAAAACAAGCACCAAAAAGAAGGCAAAGACAAAAACAACCCCTTTGTTAACTAAAACAAATTTTTGAATTTTTTTTACTAGATCAAATAAATATCTTGTTTTTTTAGACATTTTTTCGTCGTCTTACTTTACCGTAAGAACTAGCAACAGTTTTCCTTAAAGTTTGTCTATTCTCAGGCTCCTTAAACACGTGCCAAAAAGTTGGCAACATCGAAACAAACACAACCACCCCTATTACCAAAAGCAAATATTTATCTACATCCGGAATTAAACGACCTAAAAAGTAACCAATCAAAGTTACTCCAACCGCCCATAACAACCCTCCAACCAAATTGTAAAGGAAAAATGTCGAATACTTCATATTTCCCATTCCTGCAACAATCGGCGCAAATGTCCTTATTAAGGGTACGAACCTTGCCAAAATTATTGTCTTCCCACCGTGTTTTTCATAAAAATTTTGAGCACTGACTAAATGTTCCGGTTTAAAAACTCTAGACTCTTTCTTATTAAATAATCTTCTACCTAGTCTTTTACCCGTAGTATAACCAACATTATCTCCAACTACTGCTGCAACGAACGAAAAGACTAAAAGAAAGGCGATGTTTATATAACCCTGTGAAGCCAAAATGCCGGCTGTAAGCAACAACGAATCTCCAGGCAAGAAAAAACCAAACAATAACCCAGATTCGGCAAAAACAATTCCTGACACCATTCCAATACCAACCACATTTCGTAGTGATGGATCCACTGCTTCGATTACCGATTTAACATCAAAAATTCCAAGTGCCATAACGAAATGAATTCTACACTACCAAAACCAAAATTTACCACGACCAAAAAGTGGATAATATCTTACAAACACCTTGCCAACTATCAAATCCTTATTCACCCAACCAAATACACGGGAATCAGTGCTATATTTTTTATTTAAACCTTCAACAAAAATCGCACTTGACTTTACTTTACCCACTCGTTTTAGTAATTTCCTTTCCATATCTCTAGGATCATAAAGCACCACAAAATCTCCACTTTTTACTAATCTCGACTTAAACACCAACAAATAATCTTTCGCAAGAAACACAGGCAACATACTATCCCCACTCACCTCAAATCTCATAAACAACCCTAATATTACGAACCAGCTTTAATTTGGTCAAAAATACTTGCAATCTCATCAACAGACTTGACCAAACGCTGAGCTGCATCTAAGTGTATATGTTGTTTATTTTCTGAAACAAGTTTCGCTGTACTCCAAACTTTTTCGTGTAAATCTGGAAACTTTTCCAAATGTTCTGGCTTGAAAAAATCCGTCCAAAGCACCAAGATCTCCTGTTTACAGATTCTTGCATGTTCCTCTTTCGTTTCAACCATCCTTACAAAACTATTCATATCCGCTGATGTCATTTCACTCGGCAAGGCAAGAATTTTTTCTACCATTTTTAATACAGTTGCAGCCGCTATTTGTGCTGGCTTTGGATCGTAAATTCCACAAGGAACATCACAGTGAGCAAAAACTTTTTGAGAGGGTTTAAATATATTTATCATAATGTTCTAATTATAAACTTATTTTATTCTGCCTTATAATCAACTTAATAAAAAATTGTGCACCTAAATAACAAAAACCTAAAAAAGTTTTTTTTTCGTCACAAAATATTAATTTTCGTTATTCTACTAGGCTCAATATTGAGACTATTTAATATTACTAATAATCCAATTTCTCCATATTGGGATGAAGTGTCAATTGGATACAACGCCTACTCAATTTCTCAAACCGCAAAGGATGAATGGGGAAAATTTTTACCTTTAAGTTTCCAATCGTTCGGGGAATACAAACTACCCGGACAAATATATCTAACAGCTCCGTTCACCTTAGTATTTGGGCTTAATAATTTTTCAGTTAGACTTCCATCGGCATTAATGGGAATATTAGCAATTTACGCTATCTACTTAGTAGTCGCTAAACTAACAGAAAAAAAGTACTCCAAAAAATCAAAGTCTATTGCCATATTCGCAGCATTTTTACTTGCAACTTCACCATGGCATATTCAATTCTCGAGAGCCTCTTTTGAAGCTAACAGCGCAATAACCTTATATACATTTGGCCTATATTTTCTTCTTGAAAGTCTTAACAAACCTTCGAGATTAGTTTTTTCAGCCTTATTTTTCTCCCTCTCCTTCTATTTTTACTATCACACCAGAATTATTGTTCCAATAATTTTAGTTGCCTTTTCGATCATTTACTTCAAACTAATAATTAAAAATTTTAAGTATGTATTAATTTCATTATTTTTCGGAATTATTTTTTGCCTACCTATATTCTTTACATTTATAAATCCTGAATCAAACAATAGAGCTCATCAGGTTAGTGTGGTTAACCTCAAATCTCCCCAAACAAATCCCGATTTTGTTTCTGCATACGAAAAATATCAATCTGCCCCTATACCGTCAAACCTCAAAGACAAACTTGCCTGGTCAGACGTGCTTTTTGGGTATTATCTTAGACACCTTGACCTTAATTTTCTTTTTATCCATGGAGACAGTCAAACCAGACACCGTACCCCCAACACAGGATTACTTTACTATTTTCAAATCCCCTTAATTGTATTCTCAATTCTCTACCTAATAGCCAAAAGATCAAAAGAGAGTATTTTTACACTTATTTTGGCATTTATATTTCCAATATCAGCAATTTTTTCAGACCTTACGCCACATGCTCTAAGAGCATCTCTTGGATCAATAAATCTCACGATCCTTTCTGCTTTTGGCATAATTTGGATTCAAAAATTGTCAAATTATCTCAAAAAAATAGCCATTGTTATTATTGTGTTTTCCATTGGTATATATTTGTATCAATATCATCTAGTCTCACCAAAACTAGACTCACTCGCATGGGGATATGGACACAAAGAATTATTTAATTATTTAGAAAAATATTCCGATGAATCAATTATCGTTACTGGTAGATATTGGAATCCCTACATCTACTATCTCTACTACACTCAATTTTCTCCAAAAATATATCAAAGTATCACTAAACCAAAAATCAAGATCGATAATTACTATTTTGCAGGAGCAGGCTGGGACGGCAGAGAAATAATATCCAATGAACTAATCCAAAAAAATCTTCCAAACCAAAAAACTGCCATCATTGTAACCAGCCCAGCTGAAGATACCTCAATTACCATCAACAAAACTCACATCCATACAATAAAAGATAAAGAAGATAATCCAATATTTTTAATTTACAAAATCAATCTCTAAAACCCCCAAACTTTCGCAACCTTATCCCAAAAACTTATTTCAATTTTTCCTCCACAAGCCTCAACCAAGGAAGAATTATTCAACTCTTCACTTCGATTTGACAACCGTGCATTCAATTGACTAAATTTTTCTTTGCCAACCATAAGACTGCTTGAATTTTCATTATCCATAACAATAATCAATGAATCATTATTATTAATTTCAGTTAATTCAAAATTATTAACCAAGTTTCCATTTATGTAATAGCTCAACTTGTCATTTTTGCCAAGTGAATAAAATTTATCTTCAAACTCAAGTCCGTTAATTGTGGTTTTTACACCCAAATAAAGCATCAAATCTCCCCAGGCCACCCCATAATCGTGAATATGTGCAACATCACCTATTCCATCATGCAAATGCACCCTATCTCCAAAATGTTTTTGTGTATGGTAATCAGAAAAACAAGGTTTGGAATGCATATACTTTTGTCCCGAAAAATCCAGTTTTTGATCTCTTATAAAAACACCAAAATTAGCGTGAATATGAACTAAATCTTCGTCAGGCAACCGCACGACAAGAACACCAGTAACCGTCAATATTGTTACTACCACCCCAATATAAACATACAAAAAAATCTTCATTATTAAAAATTCTATCAAAGCCTAAAATTTTTTGACCAAACACAAATGTATCGATATAATACCTAGAATATGATTCGTAGACTAATTATTGCCTTTATTTTTCTCATCTTAATCTCACATAATATCCCCAACACCCAAGCTCACATCGGCGGTATTCCGTTTATTAATATCAACGATAAACCAACTTTAGTTAATCAATTTAATAACTATTCCGGCAGGATAGATATACCACAAGACGACGCCACTGAAACATTTATAGTTGGCCAACCAATTAAGTTTGAAGTTATTCAAAAATTTCTTCAGGTCCCAGAAGATGTATTCAAAAAATCACAATTTAGATGGAAGTTTGATGAAAACAAAGATGGTTACGAAACAGGGAGTCTGATTTCACACACATTCTCAGAACCAAAAACCTATTTTTCACTGCTTGAAGTCAAAGGCCCAGACCAGGCTGATTTTCAACCACTCAACACTTTAGGGATTAATATTGTCAGTGACCTAAACTACAAACTGCCAAAAATTAATCTCAAAGTCGAAACAGATAACAACAAACCAGATAAACCAATCAAATACATTGCTGAAGTTATTACTGATCCAACTGCTCAAGTTGCAAGCTACTCATGGGATTTCGATGATGGACAAACTTCCAATGAAACAAGTCCTATTCACAAATTTGCTGACGAAAACATTATCCACGGTGTTACCCTAAAAGTCACAGACACGAATGGTTTTGCAAGTTATGCCGGTCTCCAAGTATTTGAAAACGAAAAAAAGCTTGAAATTACCAACATCCAACCAGGCGAACAAGAAGTACCAAACAACACCAATTTTAACTCTTCGTCTTCTCTCAATCCTCTTATATACATAATTCCAATTATTGTAGTAATTGCTCTATCATTTTTTATCCTTAAACAAAAAACCCGCAAATAAAGATGCGTTTTTTTAAAACCAAAATTCGCTACTTTGTCTTAATTAGTTCACTTACTCTGTCTGGACTAGTTTATATTTTCGTAAAAACCAATTATTCCGACAATCTAGCCACAATTAGGTTGACACAAATCTATGCACTTCTGGCAATTCTCTATCTTTATCTAGCAATAATTGCTAGCCCTCTTTTTAGTGTTTTCCCTAATCTTTCATTTAGACCAACATATATTCTTGCAAGACGAGCATTGGGAGTTTCAGCTTTTTGGTTCGCATTTCTACATGCTAATATCGCATTCTTTTTGCAACTCCAAGGATTTCAAGGTTTGGGATTTTTAAGTTCAAAATATTTAACAGCCATTAGCCTTAGCTTTTTTGCCTTAATTGTTCTCTCAATTATGACGCTTACTTCATTTGACAAGGTAATTACTAAACTCGGCAATAAAAAATGGAAAGCACTCCACAGAACTGTATATTTTGCAGGAGTTGCAACTCTAATTCACGCACTTATGCTTGGTACTCACTATTCAAATCTCTATGAATTTATTCCTCAAATCACAATAGCCTTAGTTACAATTCTTTTACTCTTGGAGAGTTATCGTTTTGACAAATACTTAACCCAAAAAATCACAACCTTCGCTCTACCCAAATTTGGTATTACTTTCACAATTATCGTAGCCCTAGTTAGTATAACCAGTTATTTTTCCTTCGCCCCAGCCGGTATTGGACCATCACTCGGTATCCATGCTGAACACCAAAAACTAGCAGAGCAAGCTCTAAGTGGCACTCAAACAACGAACACTAATTCCAAAATTCCAGGTCTTAATGGCGACCGCAACAAACGTTACACAGTCAAACTTGAAACATCCAACACTAAAGATCCACTTACAAAAAATTTAACCTTTACAGTTAATGATGCATCAAACGGCGAACCCGCTTCTGTCTTTCAAATCATTAACGAAAAAATTTCTCACTTAATAATTGTTGATTCAAATCTAAGTTATTTTGATCATATTCATCCAGAACAAAACGGTAATACTTTTAGTATTTCTGCGAAATTCCCCAAAGAAAACACTTACCGAGCTTACATCGACTTCCAACCACTTGGAGCAATCGAGCAACAATTTGCGTTCACCCTTCCTATTGGCAGTAATCCCAATAATCAAATTGCCACGCAGAAAGTAGATACTAACCTAACCAAAACATTTGGAGAATATTCAATCAATCTAACCAGCTCTGCCCCACTCACCGCAAAAGAATTATCGCTCGGAAAAGTAGCACTCAAGTTTGAAATAAAATCCTCCCAAACCGGCATACCAATCACCGACCTTAAACCTTATCTTGGATCATTCGGGCATTTAGTAATGATCAATCAAAAATCTTACGAGTATTACCATGTCCACCCTGCTAGCCTAACCGTTCCTTCCCCTGATCAAAGCGGCGGCCCAACGGTCGAATTTCTACCAATTGGTATTTATGGACCAATTAAACCAGGAATTTATCGCATATTTGGCCAATTCAATCATAATGGTAAGATACTCGTTAGCGACTATACAATCGAGGTCAAATGATAAGAGCAGTATTTTCGATATTAATTAGCCTAATCACATTCTTTTCATTCGTTCAACCTGCCTCTGCACATGTTCTACTGACTAGCGGATCAATTGGTGCTACTGTCCATGTTGACCCAGACGATGATCCGATAATTGGTATTCCCACAAACTTTTATTTTGAATTCAAAGACAAAGAAAACAAATTCAATCCTTCAGATTGCGACTGTAAAATTTCTATTTACAAAAACGGCACAGAACTTTCTACTCAAGATTTATTTACAACTTCAGATAGCAATAATATTAACTCTCCCATATTTCAATTCACCTTTCCTGAAAAAAATATCTATGAATTAAAAATCACCGGCACTCCAAAAACCTCCAATTCTTTCAAAGCTTTTGAGCTTAACCACAC
>CAYROP010000016.1:0-22107 GCA_964426075.1 uncultured Gammaproteobacteria bacterium
ACAGGACGGGTCTTTTGTTTTTAGTTTTATAAAGCAGAGCTTATGCGATGACCTTTGATATAGATGCTCGCTTAATTTCCTTAAAATTCTGCCACTGGCAAATTTTTGCGTCATTAAGCTACGCTCTTTTACTCCAGTCTTTAGCTTACGCTATGACTTTCGTAATGACTCCGGCACCTACGGTGTGGCCACCTTCGCGGATAGCGAAACGTAGTCCATCTTCCATAGCGACCGGCACTATGAGTTTGATTGTCATCTTGACTGTGTCACCAGGCATAACCATTTCGGTTCCTTCTGGAAGTTTAGCTTCACCAGTTACGTCTGTTGTACGGACGTAGAACTGTGGACGGTATCCAGAAAAGAATGGAGTGTGGCGTCCACCTTCTTCTTTGGTAAGAATATAAACTTCAGCCTCAAATTCGGTGTGAGGAGTGGTGGTTCCTGGTTTTGCAAGAACTTGTCCACGCTCAACATCGTCTTTTTCAACTCCACGAAGCAAAACTCCAACATTGTCTCCAGCTTGACCTTCGTCTAGCTGTTTGTTGAACATTTCAACCCCAGTTACGACTGATTTCTTGATTGGGTTAATACCAACGATTTCGATTTCTTCGTTAACCTTAACAACCCCTCTTTCGATACGACCAGTCACAACGGTTCCGCGACCTTTGATCGAGAAAACGTCTTCGACAGGCATCAAAAATGGCTTGTCAGTGTCGCGCTCTGGTGTTGGAACGAATTCGTCAACAGCTTTGAGAAGCTCTTCGATACTCTTAACACCTTCAGCATCTCCTTCGAGAGCTTTGAGAGCAGAACCACGAATAATCGGGGTAGTGTCTCCTGGGTATTGGTACTTGGTCAAAAGTTCACGAATTTCCATCTCAACTAGATCAAGGAGTTCTGGATCCTGAACCATATCAACCTTGTTCATGAAAACAACGATTGAAGGCACACCAACCTGACGAGCTAACAGAATATGCTCGCGGGTTTGTGGCATTGGACCATCTGGAGCAGAAACAACAAGAATAGCACCGTCCATTTGAGCGGCACCAGTGATCATGTTCTTGATGTAGTCAGCGTGACCAGGGGCATCAATGTGTGCGTAGTGACGACCTTCAGTCTCGTACTCAACGTGGGCAATAGAAATAGTAATACCACGCTGTCTTTCTTCAGGAGCCTTGTCAATTTGATCGAAGGCTTTGAAGTTTGCCATTCCTTTGTCGGATTGGACTTTTGTAATTGCTGCAGTTGTTGTTGTTTTACCGTGGTCGACGTGACCAATGGTACCAACATTAACGTGCGGCTTGGTTCTTTCGAATTTGTCAGCCATTTTTGGTTTTTCTCCTTAAATTAAACTTATATAAATAAGCCAAAAAAGCTCCTTTGCAATTGAAGCTTTTTTTGGGCTTGTGTATTATTCAAATTAAGAAGCAGTTTGTCAATACTAATTATCTGTAAGACATTTGGATGGAAGTTTTAGACTGTCAAAGATATTATTTCTTTTTGTAAGGTTAATAAATTTTTGAATTAGTAATTTTTGTTTATTTAAATCACTTTTGTCGTAACTTTGACAAAATTGCTCGATAAAATAAACGACAGTTAGCATTAGAGCCAGGTTAAGATTTAAGAAAACTCCAAACGAGTACAGCTTCTTGGATATTTGACTGATATTTAACGACGATTCATCGTCAAATAGCAGAGAATTACTAAATTCATATTCGAGCGGACCAAAACGAAAATGCTCAAAGTCAATAATTTTGACCCCTGATTTTGTATTAATTAGATTGCCAAGATGCAAATCTCTGTGAAGTGGCTGGATGGGAAAACTTTCCCAATCAACCTTAGTAAGACAGACTAAAGTGTTTTCTATTAGACCCATTTCTTTGCTATTTAAGTATGATTGAAAAATGTTTTTTTGATCGAAAAATTTTTGCGCTATTAAATTAAGATATGTCTGCCACTCGATATTATCGTTTATTGCTGTTTGAGACAAGCGCAAAATAACCTGAGCTAAACTTTCGCATAATTGGAGATCATTCGATTCTGAAGCTTTTAACTTATCAAAAACCGTCACTCTTCCAAAACGAAAAATTATTTTTGGAGAGTTTTCAGGACTTACCTTATTAAAAACCATCAGCCCATCAGCTTCTCTACATGCAATTTCTTTAGAGGTGTAAACTTTGACGATATATCTGTCCATAAGATCAACTACACTATGTACTTGTCTACCTGTCTGAATAAGCTTAATCATTTTTGTCAAAAATAATATTTGGAAACTTTGGATTAACCGTGAATCCTTCGGCGTATTCGTTCTTTGTACTTCTGCGCAGGTGATATCCTCTTACACAATTCAGAGACCTTTCAAAGACTGTGGATTTGGAATCGGCTTGCGATTCGTAAATACTAAATAACTCCATTTTTTTGTCGATAAAATCAGTAATATCCACAATCGTCTGAGCAACAATTGGCAACATCCCTTCTCCATATAGAACGGTAGGAGTTCTGTGTGGTTCGCCTAGCTCTGGTTTGACGCCAGTTGAAGCCCAAAAACTTGCTTCCTCTACAATATGAGCTGCTTCTCTGTGATCTGAATGGTAATCAAGTGGATTCATGGTAAAAATCACTTCAGGTTTAACTTGCCTAATTATTTTGACGACTTTAAACATCAGTTTTTTGGAGAACTGAAGATTTAGATCTTCTTCGGCAAGAAGAAACTTTTGTTTAATTCCCAAAAACGCCGTTGCTTTGTCAAACTCCCCTACTCGCAAATTAATTACCGCACTTTTCGCGCTTTTTGATCTATTCCGCCTATCTCGACCTTCTTGCGAGTTGGTTAGTAGTATTTCGTAAGCGTTATACCCTTGCGACTGGAGTTTGAAAACGCTTCCGGCGGAGGTTATGTGATCGTCGGCGTGGGCCGAAACAATAAGTATGTTTTTTTGTGTATCAAGCTTTTTTGACATTTTGCTCCTTTTTATTTTGTAATAACTTGACTTGTAATATGTTGACGCTTGCCGTTACCACCGGTTGTTGCTTCAAGTGATGTGGTAACTTTGTAACCTGCGTTGGCAACACCACCCACCCAATATTTGTATGGGGCGACTTCAATTACGGCCTTTTGTTTACCACCCTGAAAATCACCATCTTCAAGAAGATAGGCATTTTTGACAATACTAATAAGCTCTGGGTGTTCAAGATAAAAACCAATATCCAACCCATCACCAGTTCCGGCACCAGCACCTCCGGGAATAACTCTAACGATTGGCGACACTAGAGCTTTGGTCTTCTGCCCTACAGCTAGAGGTGCAACATAATTACTGCCAAGAGCGGTGTTTTTGTGTGCGATAACTACTGGAGTGTCAAAGTATGTTTCGAGCTGTTGAAGCAAAAGTGCCCACCCATTACCACCCAAAGTCAGACCAATATCTTTAAGTTCCGAAAGTAAAATGTCCCCTTCTAGCTCAAAAACATCTACTTCAGGCTCGGATTCGTCAATTGGTCTTACTAGTTTGCGAGTGGTAACATCCCAAGGTCCATTACCAAAAATTCCTCTAGCAAATCCGGTTTTAGTATTATCATCAAAACCAGAGTCTATAATCCTAAGATTAAATTCGTCGAAACTTGCCTTACTTGTAAGGCTTACAACTTCGCCAAAACTGGTAATGTCCTCAATTGTTGCTTGAGTGGCTGTGAAGAAATCGTTACTTGGTATGTGAAAAATTCCTAGTTTTTCCGTTAGTTGCCTGTTAAGCGCAAGATAAAGCTCAGTGAAGGTTTTTGGTGATTTTTGAGATAAAGTTTTTAGTCTAGTGAGAAATAGAGAAAACTCCTGACTATCTACAACACCTTCTAAAACATCCAGCTCTATGTCGGTTGTTTCTGGTAGTTGCGCAACGTTGTTTTTAATTCTTTCTAGTGAGTCTGAATCTAAGTCAAGGGTTGATAAAATAGATGGAATTAGCACCCTTTCGAGATATGATTTGACGGTGTGAGCGTCAGGATCGGTGTCATAAAAAGCAGTATTTACTGAAGTTGTTCCATCTTGATTCTCTCTTGAGGCCGCAACGGCAAGCATAATAGCTTCGACTGGGTTGGCAAAATCAGTCGTTCCGTAATTAAATACAGACTGTTTATCAAGAAGATTTTTTTCTCCTAGAGTTAAAACAATTGGATTACCTTCGCGGTGGCCAAGTGCGGTTGCAACACCCAAAACTGATGATGGGAGTACGTTATCTGGAATACCAAAAACTTGAGCTATTTTGGCTTTTGGAACCTGAGGTTCTTGTGGACTACCTGCGTTTTTGACCTGCCTTACGGCGTTTTGAGCGAATCTATCTTTGTCACTAATTATTTTTGTCCTTTCAATTTCGTCGATTTTGGCAGCCATTTGTTGAACTGTCAGTCTTGCCAGTTCAGGATCGAGAGAAGTAATTTTTTGCACGAATTGATCCCTGTCAAAAGGGTTATCACCAAAAAAGGTGGCAAACATTACCCAGACACCACTGGAAAAAAGTTTGCTGTGTAAGAAATCAAGATCAAGATTAAATTGCGCAGTTTGTGTTGGATCCTCAAAAACATTTGGATTCATTTCGATTTTTTGTGCGATTCTAATACTGTTTTTTGGTTGAATCATTTCATTTACAATCACTCTTTCAGGGTTAGACTGGTTAATTAGTGCAACTTGGGCAATTAACTCTAAATTCCTTGTCATTTTGCGGAATTCAAGAATTTTTTCCGCATCAGCTTCTGATATTTCTAACTCAGCTTGAGGTTTGGCTTTTGCTAGCGCTTCGACCCTTGCTAACTCTGAATCTTGCGCAAAAACCACCTTGAACGGAAGATGATTAGGTTTAGGATTTTCTATCGGCTCAAGAGTTAACAATTCTCGAGCGGGAGCAAAAATAGACTCGATTGGGTTAGCAACAGGAATACCAACCTCTTTAAGAGGATTAGATTCTGTAGCTGTATTTGGGTTTTTTAATTGTTCGTCTTTCATTGTTTTTGGGTATAAAAAAAACCTCCCATTTGTGTGGGAGGTTAGTTTGGCTTTTTTAAGCTGTGACTCTTTTAGATAAGAGACCTCCCACGTGAAGAAGTGCGCAAAAAGCGCATCCATGTCTTGTGGAGATAAATACAGCTGGAATTCAAATTTTGTACAGATAAAATATCCATAGTTGGGTTAGATGATACGAGTGGAATAGGGTTTTGTCAATTAATTATTGAAGTCTGTTTCGATATCTAAACCGTTTTGGATTGATTCTCGATATTTTTCTTCGTTTTTCATTCTTGCATCTTCTGCTCTTTCTAACTGGGCTTGAGGGTTGACTGAAACAAAAATTGCAGCGGCAAAAATTAAAACCCAAATTATCATGAAAAAGGCAAAAATTCCGGAAATAAGAAACTTGACCCATTTAGGCCAACTGGTCCAAACCCACATTAATACGAATCCAGCAGGAAAAGCGAAGACCAATAACAGAACAGTAACTAATGTTTTAGTGTCGTTGGACATTCCTTTAGGTTTAGTGTTTGCCATATTGGATTAATTCTTACTCTTTTAGATATTTTTTGCAAGAAAAGCCCCCGATGGTTAGTCGAGGGCAATGGTAGTGAGTTAGCTAGTTTCCCAGCCAACCACCGTGAGTGCCGATGAGTTGGGTACCGTTTCGGTACACGACCATGTCGTGACTGGGACTGTACACCCTTTTGCGCTGGTCGCGAACTTCCAGCTTGAGGGTCCAGGCAGAGAGGGATTGGGCTTGGACATAGACCCTGCACTGACCGATCGGGCTGGTTCGGACCGTTTTGAGTCGGTCGGTGATGATCTTGGAAGCGTCGAAGTTGATCACCCCAGCACTTGCCAGGGTCATTTTCTCCAGACTGGCAAGCAAGGTCTGCTCCGCGGGACTCTTTTCTTCGGCTTTACGCATAATCTCGCGGAATTTGGCGATGGCCAGTTCGAGCGGTTGATCGCGGAGATCGAACGCCAGCGTTGAGAAAACAGTTATCACAACCGTCCGATCTGCAAACGCGGCTTCAATCAGTCGCGATACTGTCTTGGCGCCGGGCTTGACACCGACGAGCTCGAACATGTGTGGGAGCTGTGGACCTCCGCCCGAGATTAGCTCCTCAATCGAGGGAAATTTTGACCTGTTTCGGGACATCAAATGCTACTTCCTTTCATTCGTTTTTAGGTGCGAATAGGAAGATATTATATCCTATAATAATTATTAAGTCAAAATAAATTAATTTTTTGAAATTACTATTTGCTACTGTTTTTAAGAAATGGTGTTATCTCGGTAAAATCATATGGAAATTGATCGTTTAAAAAGACAAAACTTTTATCTTCTAGTAATGGGAGTTGTGTACCAAAATAATAGTTTAAAATAATTCTGAATGTATTAACTGGGGTACTTTGGCTTGTGATTCCTAATTCTTTGTAATCCGCAAGAGAGTTATAGTTATCTTTGTTCGGTAAATATAATGCATTAAGTATGTAACTGTGGATTTTGTATGAATCTAGAGAGCCCTCACTCGGGAGTTTACCTTCGGGAAAATATCTTGTAGGCACAAAGGCTCCTTCGTCGGATTGAATAACTATCACGCTAGGTCTGTTTGTTTGTTTAATGGTATTAATTATTTCTGAGATGGTTTTGTTAGCACACTGTAATTGATCTAAATATCCTTTTTCAGCAATAGTCTGCCTAACAATTTCAAAATCAATCTGCTGACAATTAGTGTCAAAAAGATACGGCTTGTGCGGTAAAAGAAAATGTCCAAAAACAAAAGAAGGATTATCTTTTTTTGGAAGATTTTTAAACTTTTCTAGTCTGAATGGTAAGTTTTGAGATTTAAGGTTTAGTGTTTCTAATCCGGAAAAAATTTGAGTACCAAAAAACTTTCCGATAATTGTGTTGAGTATTGTGTTTTCATATAAATATGTTTCTAATTCGTTGAAATCTTTAAATTTATTAATGTTAGTTTCTGCACTATTATTTATGGAAGTTGGTTTCCAGGAACTTCCAAGGTGAACATAATCATAACCGACAGATTTTAAGAAGTCAGTTATGCGATTGTTGGATATTAACTCGTTATAAACAACGGCCTGGTCTGAATGCTTTTTGCCCAAAACCTCAGGTAAAAAATTCAAATGTGAAAAATTAAGTGACGAGGATAAGGATAAAAAGGTTGCCGGATAATTGGCATAACTATTTTCAGCAACAAAAAAACCGTCAGACTTCAGTTGGGAAATAAAATTTGAATTATCAAAATTTAAGTATTCTTTTAAGATATTCTGGTTGGCGTACCTATCAAAGACAAGATAATAAATATCTGGATAAGTACTGGCGTCATTGTTCGTTGGAACTAACTGGTTGAAATTATCATTTAAATAACTATTTAATTTTATCCCAGTAACGAACCTTGAAATTTCAAATGGAATAATTTGAACTAAATTCAAACCAATAATTGAAATAGCAGCTATGTTTAAAATTTTTGTTAAATTGAGTAAAGTCTTGTTTGTTCTGTAAATTAGTCCCCCAGATAGTGCGAGTGTAAATAAAAAGGAAATTAATAAAAAAAAGTTGAATCCGATTGGAATTATTTGGTTTAAATTAATCGATGTGAGAAAAAGATATATATGACCATAACCAAAAAAAATAATTATCCAGATCGTGGTAAAAATACCGGCTTTTTTAGTGTTGCGGTTGAATAAAAAATAAAAAGCCATTAGGGAAACAAAAGAAAAAAGCAGGCTGAATAATAAAGGCCTTAACATCGGTAAAAAAAATGTTTCTTTAATGTTGTGTAAATAAACTACCAATATCGGAATGAGGGTAAAAATTATTGGGTGTAGGAACGGATTTTGAACGATCTTTTGGAGCATATTATTTTTTTACTTTCATTAAATATATTGTGCGTTCTGATTTGGAAATAGGAATTTTGTCTAAAATCATAAAATATTTTGAAAATTCATTTTCAAATTCATCTTGCGAGTATCTGTCAAAAATGTCAGTTCTGGTAGAAAGTAATATCTGAACCTTTGAATCTGATTTTGGAATAAATTCAACGATCAAATATTTACCAAGTCGTTGAAGGAATTTTGCAAAAAGTGAAAATGGTACGTTATTTGAAATGCAAATATGATGAATCAAAGCAAGAGCAAACACTGTGTCAAAATCAGCCCGATTGATAAATGATTTACGTTCTTTAAGATCCCATCCGATTGATGGGGTTGGGTTAGTTAAATCTGAAATTAAGGCTAATAAAAAGTTGTCTTTGTCTTTGACTGATTTAATGTAATTCTTTTCAACTGCAACTGGATCGAGGTCAAGTGATACGGTATATATATTTTTTTTCGATGCAAGCTTGCTGAACTCTCCATTATTTGCACCCAGATCTAAAACTTTTTTAGGTTTTGTCTTATCTAATAGCGAGGAAACAATGGTTTTTTTGTGTTTAAACGATTTATCGGAATAATTAGTAAATTCGTAATAGTCTCCCCATTCAGTCTTGTCGGCTTTTGGTTGTAGATTAGAAATAATACTTTCTAGATTATCAATAATTGCAAGTTGGTTATGGAGATTTATTTTTTTGACCTTGGTGCTGCGATTAGCAAATTTTTTTTGATTTTTGGAATGTAGGTGAATATGTGAAAAAACCCCGGGGTTGAGGTAGGTTTTTTTAGGTAATAATTTACTGACCAAATCCAACGGAATACCGTCAATATAATTTTTAAGTAAACAGTTGAGACGTTGGTCTACATACCCCATTAATAGTAATGGTCCAAGAAAGTGTCTGCAAAACTGACCGTAGGCTATCCAAGGTCCTTGGTTAAGTTTTTCAAAAGAAAGATGGTCAATAAAAATTGGAGAGAAACCTAAAAATTGGACGTTATATGCTGACGCATCTTTTAACGTCATCGAGTGGTTTAAGGCGTTTTTTTGAATCTCGAGTGTTAGTAGTGCTGCGGCTTTTAATTGGGGGAATGTCCATTCGTATGGGTAGGATATATGAGGTATTTTAGGGACTGAAAGAGTTAAGTATATTTTTTGTTGATTAGAAGTGATGTTTGTTTTTTTGTATCCCAACAGAAGTTTTTTACCAACCAAAGCTTTAGATAGTCCGGAATTTTCAAAGAAAACGAAATTTTCTTTATATGAATTGAATACTTTACGGAAGACTTTGTTGTTCTGGTAGTAAATTACCCCACTTGGATCGCGAAAAGAAGAATTTTCTTTAATTTTTAACTTTGGGTTTTTCGCCATTTTTTTTGAAAAACGAAATAATTACTTTATAGAAATTAACAATCTTTCTCCAATATATTTTAACTGCGTACAAACCACCAAGGATTATGCCAATTATGATTTGAGTAACGTAGCTTCCTGTGCCAGGATCAAGATACGCTTGTACATGAGAAGGGGTACTAAAAAGGAATGCGAGAACAAACAATAAAAATTTAATCATACTCACAATTTTATTAAGGTTAGGTAGAACCTTTATCCAGTTTGACCTTTGGACTTGGCAACTATATTAGCGGCAATGTTGGCTGGTACAACATCATAGTGACTTGGAAGAAGAACTGACGTTCCCCTGCCTTGAGTCATAGATCTTAGATTGGTTGTATAGCCAAACATTTCAGCAAGCGGCACAAGAGCTCTAATGATCGTGGCATTGCCACGCGACTCTGAACCTTGAATTTGAGCTCTTTTACTAGAAAGATCACCCATAATATCACCCATAAACTCGTCTGGGATTGTAACTTCGGCGTTCATAACTGGCTCAAGTAAGACCATATCAGCATGTTTGGCAGCATCTTCGATTGCCATAGACCCTGCAATTTTAAATGCCATTTCTGAAGAGTCAACATCGTGATATGAACCATCATAGACTGTGACTTTCATATCAACGACAGGATAACCAGCTAAAATTCCTGAAGCCATTTTTTCAATAACACCTTTGTTGATAGGAGTAATAAATTCCTGTGGAATTGCTCCACCTTTTATTTCACTTGCCCAAACATAACCCTCACCACGACCAAGAGGTTCGATGCGAAGCAGACAGTGTCCATATTGACCACGTCCACCTGACTGACGGATATATTTACCTTCACCTTCGGCATTTTTGGTAATGGTTTCACGGTAAGCAACTTGAGGCTGCCCAACGTTGGCTTCGACTTTGAATTCGCGCTTCATTCGATCAGCTAAAATTTCTAGGTGTAATTCTCCCATTCCAGAGATAATTGTCTGGCCAGTTTCATGGTCAGTTCGGATGCGGAATGTAGGATCTTCTTCAGATAGCTTTGATAAAGCTAAACCCATTTTTTCCTGGTCAGCTTTGGTCTTTGGCTCGATAGCTAGATCGATAACTGGTTCTGGGAAGGTAATATTTTCAAGCACAATTGCTTTGCCTTCTTCAGCTAAAGTATCACCAGTAATGGTTTTTTGTAGGCCGATAACGGCGACAATTTCTCCAGCAAAGGCTTCTTTTATTTCTTCGCGTTTATCAGCGTGCATCAAAAGCAAGCGTCCTGCTCGCTCTTTTTCACCTTTGGTAGTATTTGTAATATAAGAACCAGAGGCTAGTGTGCCGGAATAAACACGAACGAAGGTTAGTTTTCCAACGTGAGGATCAACTTGAATTTTGAAAGCTAGACCACAGAATGGTTCGTCTGGGGTGTTCTTACGAACTTCTGGTTCGCCAGTTTTAGGATTAGTTCCGTGTGTTTCGCCAACATCCTGAGGAGATGGCAAAAATTGCACAACCGCATCCAATAGTGGCTGAACACCTTTGTTTCGAAGTGAAGATCCGGCAAGAACAGGAACGATCTGGTAGTTAATCACAGCTTTTCTTAGTGCTGTATAAAGTTCATCCAATGTGGGTTCTTCACCATTTAAGAATTTTTCAATTAAATTGTCGTCTGTTTCGGAGATTTTTTCGACTAAAATTGCGCGGTATTTTTCTACTTCGTCTTTGTGTTCATCGGTAACATCAATAACTTTGTATTTTGCTCCGGTTTCGTCTGTTTCCCAAATATATTCTTTACGGGTAAGTAAGTCGATAACACCCAAAAAGTCGTTTTCGGCACCGATAGGGATATTGTAGGCTACGGCTGGAGCAGCAAGTCTGTCTTTGATTGATTTGAGTGTAGCGTGAAAGTCAGCACCAAGTTTGTCCATTTTGTTAACAAAACATACTCTTGGAACTTTGTATTTGTCTGCTTGGCGCCAAACTGTCTCTGACTGAGATTGAACTCCTTCTTCAGCATCAAGAACGGTAACTCCGCCATCAAGTACACGCAAGGCGCGCTCTACTTCAGCAGTAAAGTCAACATGGCCTGGTGTGTCGATAATATTAATACGGTGTTCTACACCTTCGAAAAGATTAGCGGTTGGAGTCCAAAAAGTTGTGGTGGCAGCTGAGGTGATAGTAATTCCACGTTCTTTTTCTTGTTCCATCCAGTCCATAGTTGCAGCACCTTCGTGAACTTCACCGATTTTGTAGCTTTTGCCAGTGTAATAAAGAATTCTTTCGGAAGTTGTGGTTTTGCCTGCGTCGATGTGGGCAATGATTCCAATGTTTCTGATTCTATCTAGTGGGTAGGAACGTGAGTCAGCCATAGATTACCACCTAAAATGTGCAAAGGCTTTGTTTGCGTCAGCCATTCTGATAGTATCTTCTCTTTTCTTAATTGCAGCGCCAACATTATTACTTGCATCAATAAGTTCAGCGACTAGCTTGTCTTTCATTGTGTGATATTCGCGTGAAGGGCGATCGTGAGCGGCTTTAATAATCCAACGAATAGCCAAAGCTTCTTTGCGGTCCCCTCTGACCTCGACAGGAACTTGATAATTAGCACCACCAACACGGCGAGGGCGAACCTCGACTCTAGGAGCGACATTGTTAATTGCAGTTTCAAATACTTCCATGCCGTCTTTTTTGGTCTTGGCAGCAATTTCTTCAATAGCGGAATAGACGATTTTCTGAGCAATGGTTTTTTTACCTGATTCCATAACTCGGTTAATAAAACGGGTTACAACTGGTGAGTTGTAAACTGGATCCGGTTCGGTGACTCTTTGAGTAAATGTGTTTTTTCTAGACATAATTATTAAATTCCTTTTGCGGCTGCTTCAGCTGCACTTGTAGCTCCACCTTTTTTGGTTCCATATAAGGATCTGGCTTTTTTGCGGTTAACTACGCCTGTTGCGTCAAGCTTACCGCGAATAATGTGATATTTGACACCTGGAAGATCTTTAACACGTCCACCACGAACCATAACAACTGAGTGTTCAGCTAGCTGATGTCCGATACCTGGAATATAGGCTGTTACTTCTTGCTTGTTACTTAACCTAACACGAGCAACTTTACGAAGAGCGGAATTTGGTTTTTTAGGAGTCATGGTTTTGACTACAGTACAAACACCTCTCTTTTGAGGAGCGGTTCCGAGTGTAGGCTGGTTAATAAGAGAGTTAAAACTCTTTCTAAGAACCGTGGCTTTGATTTTTTTTGGCTTGGATTTGCGTCCGTGCCTGATAAGTTGCTGTATAGTTGGCATTTTTTTATAGCCGCGGGATTATACCTAAGGTTTTTAAGCCGCGTCAACCTCACCTTCTGTTGCAATATTATCCACCGAAGCCCTATCAATCGAAGTTGGAATTAAACGACCAATAATAACGTTCTCTTTCATTCCAAGGAGAGGATCGACTTTTCCTTCAGAAGCAGCCTGTGTTAGAACATTGGTCGTTTCCTGGAAGGAAGCAGCAGATAAGAAACTTTCTGTATAGAGTGAAGCTCTGGTAATACCAAGAATCACTAGTTCTGCAGTAGCTGGTTCTCCGCCTTCAGCAAGAGTTTTAGCATTCTCGTATTCATAAATATGCTTAGCAATGTGTTCACCTGGAAGGAATTTGGTATCGCCAGATGAGGTGATTTTTACTTTTTCACTCATCTTGCGAATAATTACCTCGAAGTGTTTGTCATCAATAGGCACACCTTGTGCTTCATAAACAGCCTGAGCTTCATCAGCAATGTATTTTTGTGCCTCACGAAGACCTTTGACTCTTAGGATTTCTTTAACATCAAGATGACCTTTTGATAGTGGTTCACCAGCATTTATTGTGTCACCAGTTGCAACCAATAGATCTTCAGTTAATGGAAGTAAGAATTGCTTCTCTGTTACTGGTTTGTCAGAACTCTTAATAGTAATTACAAAACCTTCTGGAGTTTCATCAACAGTGACCTTTCCGGAAATTTCAGCAATTGGAGAGGAAATCTTTGGGGTTCTAGCCTCAAGAAGTTCTTCAACACGTGGAAGACCTTGGGTAATATCAGTACCAACAATACCTCCAGTGTGGAAAGTTCTCATTGTTAACTGGGTACCTGGTTCTCCAATACTTTGTGCTGCAATGACACCAACAGGTGTTCCGATTTCGACAAGTTTGCGGGTTGAAGTGTCTCGACCATAACAAAGCGCACAGATTCCAATCGTAGCCTCACAGGTAAGTGGTGATCGAACAACTACTTCATCAACCGTTTCGGCAATTTTCTTAGCAGTAATTAAGTCGATAAGATCTCCAGCTTTGGCAACACCTTTGACTTCTTTGACTAAAACCTGTCCAAGAATACGAGCGTCAAATGCAGCTCTTCTGAAAGGATCAGTCTTAAGAACGGTTACACCTTCTTTGGTGCCACAGTCGAGCATTCTGACGATAACATCGTGAGATACATCAACTAAACGGCGAGTTAGATAACCTGATTCGGCGGTACGAAGAGCACGGTCAGCAAGACCTTTTCTAGCACCACGACTTGAGGTGAAGTATTCAAAAACTGAAAGTCCTTGGCGGAAGTTACTCTTGGTTGGAAGAGGAACAATCTTTCCGGAAGGGTCCTGAACCAAACCTTTCATACCTGAAAGCTGTTTGATCTGGTCTGAAGAAGCACGGCTTCCACCTGAGTCTGAAATCATTTTGACCGAGTTGTCTGATTTGATAGCTGCCCAAGTCTTCTGGTAAACAACATCTGTTGTTTCGGTCCAAATATCGTTGGTCAAACGGCGCTTTTCGGCCTCAGTAATAAGACCATCGTCGAATTTCTTTTCAATCTCGTCAACTCTTTTATCAGCTGCTGCAATTATTGTGTCTTTTTCAGGAACGATTTCGTTGTCGAAGACAGAAACAGATAGCCCAGACACTGTGGCAAACCTGAAACCAATGTTTTTAACATTGTCGATAAGCTTGAGCAGGTCTTCTTCACTTAAATCTTCTAGATAAGTTGAGATAGTCGATTTGATTGTTGAGTTGCGGAAGGTTTCGTTAAGGAACGGAATCTTGTCTGGCAACATACGGTTAAAGTTAATTCTTCCGACTGTTGTTTCAACAACTTCACCATTCATTTTGACCTTAATAAGTTGTCGCATACCGATTTTGTTATTCAACCAAGCAAAAATTGCTTCATCCTCATCAACAAAAAGTGTGTCGACTGGAGCTGAATCCTCATCAATAGAAGTAATGTAGTAAGCACCGAGAGCCATTTCCTTGTTAGGAATAGTAATAGGTGTACCATCAGCTGGACGAAGGATGTTCTGTGAAGCCATCATTAAACGACGAGCTTCGGCCTGGGCATCATTGGAAAGAGGCACATGAACAGCCATTTGGTCTCCATCAAAGTCAGCGTTGAATCCAGCACAAATACAAGGGTGAATTCTAATTGCGTCGCCTTCAATAAGTACAGGATAAAAAGCCTGGATACCTAGTTTGTGTAAAGTTGGAGCACGGTTAATAAGCACTGGATGATTCTTGGTGATTTCTTCAAGAATGTCCCAAACTTCTGGTGGTCTTTTCTCTAGAACATGTTTAGCGCTCTTAACGTTTGGCGCAAGTCCAAGACCGATAAGGTCACGAAGAACGAAAGGCTTAAACATTTCAAGAGCCATTTCTTTTGGAACACCGACTTGGTCAAGATCAAGCTCTGGACCAACGACAATAACTGAACGACCAGAGTAGTCGACACGCTTACCAAGAAGGTTCTGACGGAAACGACCTTGCTTACCGCGCAACATATCTGATAGAGATCTGAGTTCAGCTTGGGTAGCACGAGTAGTAGTAGAGCGAGTATTAGTATCGATTAGAGCATCCACAGATTCTTGCAACATACGCTTTTCGTTTCTTAGAATAATTTCTGGCGCACCAAGATCGATTAGTTTTTTGAGACGATTGTTGCGGTTAATAACTCTGCGGTAAAGATCATTAAGATCACTGGTAGCAAAACGCCCACCAGATAACTGAACCATTGGTCTTAGGTCAGGAGGAAGTACAGGCAAAACTGTTAATACCATCCAAGTTGGGTCAATTTCAGCCTTGCGCATACCTTCGGCTACTCTTAAACGCTTAGCAGCTTTTATATGTTTAATACCAGAAACTTCAGTGAGTTCTTTTCGCAAGTCAGTAACTAGCGCATCGAGATCGATACTTTCGAGAATAGTCTTGATGGCCTCTGATCCCATGCCAACTTTGAGGAATGAAGTAACTCCAAGATAGTTAAGGTTAAGATAATCCTCTTCACTAAGCAGGTTGAGAGGTTTGACTGAAGACATTAGTTTTTCGAGTTTTTTGAATTTTTCCTCAATCTTGCCGATTTCTACACTGTGAGCGTCACGAAGCAAAGCGATTTTGTGTCGTGAACCAAGCTCCATTTCTTCAACTTTGAGGTCGAGGTCGTTTTTCTCTTTAGTTTTTTTAAAGGCTTTGATCTCACCTTCTGATTCTTTTTTGGAAGCATTGATCTGCTCTTCAAGAACTTTAACCGCAGAAGCAATTTCTTTTTCTTGCAAGCTTTTTAGTTTTTCAATATCGGTTTTTTTCTTTTCTGGATCAAGAGAGATTACGATGTAGCTTGCAAAATAAATAACTGCATCAAGATTGCGTGGTGAAATGTCTAGAAGAAGTCCAAGTTTGCTTGGAGCACCTCTGAAGAACCAGCTGTGTACGACTGGAGCTGACAAACTAAGATGTCCCATTCTCTCACGGCGAACTCTAGCTTGAGTAACTTCGACTCCACATTTCTCACAAATAATTCCACGGAATCTGATCCTCTTGTATTTACCACAGTAACACTCCCAGTCTTTAACTGGTCCAAAAATACGCTCGTCAAAAAGTCCATCCTTTTCAGGCTTTAGGGTTCGGTAGTTGATAGTTTCAGGCTTAGTTATCTCACCGTGTGACCATTCTTTAATGTTTTCAGGTGAAGCTAAGGTAATTTTTAGCGCTTTAAAATCTAGTAAGGCTTTCATTATTTATCCTCTCCTTCTTTGTCTTCCTCATCTGAGGAGGCATTTTCTTCTAATTCGGTTAGTTCAGCTTCAGCTTCAGCATCTTCAGCAGATTCATCTTCGGTAATAACGGTTTGCGCTTCGACTGATTTGATGTCAGGGACGATTTCGGCGAGAATTTCTTCTTCAGCTACATCAGATTTGACTTCGGCTTTATCCTCAGATTTTGTGTCGGTTTTTTCGACTTCATCAATAATTGTTGCACCGAGTGCTTCGACATTTAATGAAAGTGATTGTAGTTCTTTGACCAAAACCTTGAATGATTCAGGAATTTGAGGAGTTGGAATTTCAGCTCCCTTAATAATTGCTTCAAAAGCCTTAGGTCGTCCAACAATATCGTCGGACTTGATAGTTAACATTTCCTGAAGAATATGAGCGGCTCCATAAGCTTCGAGTGCCCAAACCTCCATTTCTCCAAGACGCTGTCCACCCATCTGAGCTTTACCACCGAGTGGTTGCTGTGTAATGAGCGAGTAAGGTCCTGTTGAACGAGCGTGGGTTTTGTCCTCAACCATGTGGATAAGTTTGAGAATATAAGAAGTCCCAACAACAATTGGTCTGTCAAAAGCTTCTCCGGTGCGTCCGTCGTAAAGTGTGGTTTTGCCACCAACTGGAAGACCAGCTTTTTCAAACTGTTCAACAATTACATCTTCGTCAACTTCTTCGAATACCGGTAAGGCAACTTTGTAACCTAGTTTTTCTGCAGAAATACCAAGGTGAGCCTCCATTAGCTGTCCAAGGTTCATACGAGCAAGAACAGATAGAGGGCTAATAATGATATCGACTGCTTTACCTTCAGCGGTGTGAGGCATATCGGCTTCTGGAACGATTTTAGAAATAACCCCTTTGTTACCGTGACGTCCACAAAGCTTGTCTCCAACAACGACTTTTCGCATCTGAGCGATTTTGACGGTTATTTTCTTAATTGCACCTGGTTCTAGTTCGTCGCCGTCTGCACGCGACAGTACTTTAATACCAATGACCGTACCGCGCTCTCCATGTGGAACTCTTAGCGAGGTGTCGCGAACTTCGCGAGCCTTTTCTCCAAAAATTGCTCTAAGTAAACGCTCTTCAGCGGTAAGTTCTGTTTCGCCTTTTGGAGCGATTTTTCCGACAAGAATATCGTTAGGTCCAACTTCAGCACCAATAACGATAATTCCATCTTCGTCTAGGTTAGCAAGATCCTCTTCAGATACATTTGGAATATCGCGAGTGGTTTCTTCCTGACCCAGCTTGGTATCAACAACGACGGCAGTGTGCTCTTCGATGTGAACAGAAGTAAGAAGGTCAGACTTAACAAGCCTGTCTGAAATAACGATAGCGTCTTCGTAACCAAGACCATCAAAGCTCATGTAAGCAATGGTTAGGTTTTGACCGAGAGCTAACTCTCCACCTTCAGAAGCTGGACCGTCAACTAGAACATCGCCAGTTTTGATACTGTCACCTGTGTATACAAATGGTCTTTGTGAGTAACAAGTTGATTGCTGTGAGCGAACAAACTTGCGGATTGGGTAAGTAACTAGTTCTTTGTCGCCTGTGTATTTGACTACGACTTTGTTAGCGTCAGCGAATTCGACCTTTCCGTCTTTTTCAGCAACAACAACACGCCCCATAGTTACAGAGACTGGATATTCCATTCCTGTACCAACTATTGGAGAATGCGGAATAAGAAGTGGTACGGCTTGACATTGCATGTGAGTACCCATCAAAGCACGGTTAGCATCGTCATGGCTAAGGAAAGGGATAAGTGAGGCTGAAGTTCCGATAATCTGGCGAGGAATAATATCAATGTAATCTACATCAGTTGCAAGAGCGGTTGTGAATTCTCCCATATGGCGGATAGGTACACGGTTATCGAGGATTTGCCCGTCTTTTCCGATTTCTACCTCAGAGTGAGTGATGATTGCTTCGTCTTCGTCATTGGCGGTAATGTAAACGATTTCGTCGGTAACATAAGCCTTGTTATTTTTTTTGATAACTTTGCGATATGGAGCTTCAATAAATCCGAGTTCATTGATTCGAGCATAGAGGGCCAAATAGGTAACTAGACCAATGTTTGGACCTTCTGGGCTTCTAACTGGACAAATACGAGAATACTGAGAAGAGTTAATATCACGAATCGAAAAAGCTGCGCGCTCTCTGGTAATACCACCAGTACCCATAACAGATAGTCTGCGCATGGTATCGACCTCGGCAAGTGGATTGGTTTGATCAAGAATCGTAGCCAACTGAGATGTACGGAAAAATTCGTTAATAGCTGACATGACTGGTCTGGCATTAACAAGAGTGGCTGGAGTTGGTGGAATTTCTGGGTTGGCAGTGGTCATTCTTTCACGAATAACTCTTTCTAATCTCAAAATACCAACTCGGAAAGCGTTTTGTTGAGTTAATTCTCCAACAGAGCGAACACGGCGATTACCAAGGTGGTCGATGTCGTCAACTCTACCTTTGTTAAAACTTAGACCAACAAGGTATGCAATTGAGGCAAGAAGATCGGTCTTGTTGAGAATTAGCGGATTAACCTCTTCATCACTGCCGATTTTGACTAATGGTTTGACGTCTTTGAGTTTGCGGTCCATTTTGTAGCGACCAACTTCGGCTAGATTGTATCTGCGGTCATTGAAGAACATTCCTTCAACCATTGCACGAGCGGTATCAAGAACCAGTGGGTCACCTGGACGCATACGGCGGTAGATTTCGATTAGGGCTTCGTCTGTGTTAGTAGTTGTGTCTTTGGCGAGAGTGTTGTGAATAAATTGAAGTTCTTCCTCTGGAAGGAATTTGAAAGCTTCCAAAATCTCTTCGTTACTGGACAAACCAATTGCTCTTAGGAATGTGGTAACTGGGAACTTGCGTCTGCGGTCGATCTTGACATTAATTGTGTCTGTTCGGGATAAAGAGAACTCAAGCCATGATCCTCTTAAAGGACGGATTTCGGCAGTGTATAGAATTTTACCAGTACCAGGATCCATAGCAGCTGAGTAATAAGCTCCTGGAGCACGAACGAGCTGGTGAACAATTGCACGCTCAACACCGTTAACAATAAAAGTGCCTCTTTCAAGCATCAATGGAATATCACAAAGAAAAACTTCTTGATTGATGGTTTCTTCGGTTTGTTTGTTGGTGAGTTTAGCATAAACCTTAAGAGGAGCATCGTAGGTTAGACCTTTTTCGACTGCTTCTTCGGGGGTAATGGCTGGTTTACCTAAAGTTAGTTTGGAGAATTCTAGACGATAGTTCTTGCCGGTAATATCCTCAATAGGATTGATTTCACGAATAACTTCTTCTAGTCCAGTGTCCAGGAATTTCTGAAAGGAAGTTTTGTGGATTTTGAGTAGATCAAGATTAGGAAGATTGGGAGTTTGGCGACCCCAATAAAGACGTGTTTTGTAGTTTGTTTCAGCCATAAAAAATATTTAACAACAGGCAGCGAACTATTTATATGTAATTAAAGGAAATCTTTAGTTACCCGAGCCCTATTGCGAGGCACAACTTAAATGTTGCTTTTGATGCTCAAATCTTTCAGACAAAGACGACATTGACCACAAGAAATACTTCCTTGCAAGTCAAGTAGTTAAGCGAATAATACATATATTTAAAATCTGTGTCAAGAGGAATTATTAGAGGATTTGTTTTGGCAAAAGCCAATGGTTTTTCAATTACTTTAATTAGCACATCAAAAATCCCAGCGCGATTTTTGATTCTCACTTTTTGCTCACTCTTTTGCTTATGCAAAAACCATGCCCGTTTACAAAAAGAGGTCTAATTAAAGTAATTGGATGCTAATTGATTAACTGTATTGTTAGCGAACAAAAAGACGAAAAATAAATAATCTATTTTGTGAGATATTGCCCATTTTTTTTAATTTTAAACCTAACGGACTTGCTGAAATAGTATTAATATTTGAGACAGAGAATTTGATTGTATCCTTAGTTCTTGATGGTGAATAAACATATATATTATTAGACTTCCCTATTTGACCAACGACTTCTTTGAAATAATTATCGAATTTTTTTTGACTAAACTTAGAATTTTTATCTAACGATTTATATATTAGTCTTGTAGCCATCGATTGGCCTGTTTTTGCAATATGTTCAGTAGTTATCCAAAAGTAACTGTCATCCCTTTTTATTGCATCTTCGATAATTTCGCAGGTATTGTAAAAGTTGTTAATTTCCTTTAGTTGACTTTGATCAAAATCTGATGCAAAAAGATGTGAATATTGTTTCCAACTATTAATAGGTAATACAGAAGGATACTGATTTAAATCTCGTCTGAGCAAGTCCTTAACAACTTCAATTCGTTCTTCCGCAAGGAGGATTTCAGATAAAATAATTCTTGCAGCATTAGTTTTTTTATCTTTTTTTTGTGAATAGTAAACAATCCATGCTATCGTCCCGGCAAGAATAGTCGTGAAACCACTGAAGTTATTAAGTATTAAAAATTCGTAAGATTTGTATAAAAAATCCATACAAAAACTGCCTTTGGGCAGTTATTTGGTGAATATTATTCCTATATTTTTATTTTGTCAAAACTATTGTTTGTAAAATTAATTTTTTCAAGAAAAGGCCCCGTGGGTTTAGCACGGGGCGGGTGTGGGATTTAGGGCGGGCTGCCAAAGCACACAAGCATCGGAAAGTATAGTGCCCGTACCAAATGAGGGATTTATCGATCGTGTTCGTGAACGACCCACGAACGCCCTTGGTCAGCTAGTTACCCACACAATAATTCTACACCTAAAGGTCAAGAAAATGCCCTCCTTTTGAGGGGAGGGCTATGTGTACTGAGACTACCTCAGCTTGTCGCAGACCTGAGCGAACGGACTGCCGATGAGAGGAATGTTGTTTTGGCACTCCTCAGAGACCTGCGGGCTTTCGAAGCCACCAGTAAGACTGATCGCGCCGCTTATGAGCGCGACGAATACGAGGGTGGTCCCGAAGACCTTGGTAAGGCTGGCCATGAACAAACTTGTGCTCCTTCTGAAAGCTGAGATTTGTGAAAGTTCAGTGTGGTAATTATATCGCATTTGAGGCTAAATGTCAAGTACTATGAGCCACTTTGTGGCTCATATACTATAGTTACTCGCGCAAATTTGCTCCGCATTTCGGTTAAGCTCATTCCTCACTTATTTTCGCTACGTCCTGCGCATTGGGAAATCCAATGCTAAGGTCTAAATTGAGCAAAAAAGAGCCCTCCTTTTTAGGGGAGGGCGTGGTCGATGTCATTCGTCGTCACGAGATTGCCTGAGGGTTGGAATTGGTAATTGGTCACGGTTTTCGTAAGGACTTAGTAGTCCGAGCAGGTCGACAAGCATCATACAGCAGGCTGCGACATCAGCGGCGTGCTCGAGTCGCAAATCCGAACCAGTACATCTCTCTGGGTCATGATCTGCTTCATAGAGGTCACACCCGCACACGTAGATGTCGTCGGGGTGGATTACGGCTACATGAAGTTTGGCAACATGCTGATGAACTTCTAGCAGTGCTTCGTCGATTGTTCTACCTAGCCAAGCTTCTCGCATGCCTTTGTGATGATTGACACGCATTTCGGCTTTGATAGCCTGAGCAAACCTGTCGACCATCTGGTCCATTGTTTGGAAGGTGGTATTGTCAGGACCAACCTCTTCACAGGCCATGCAGACGAGAGTCACACCTTGGAGAACATACATGTGGCCCTTTTCGCAGTGAGTAGGTAAAAACATGTCGATTGTCGAATCATCTCCGGCCAAGGATATTCTCCTTTTTTGTTGTTAAGGTAGCAGAATTATGGGATTAGTTTGGAAATTAGTC